>CAZODX010000008.1:5598-17506 GCA_964578715.1 uncultured Thermotogae bacterium
TGAGGACGCTTCTATGTTGCACTTATCTGTACGTTTCAACTCCGAAAAACTTCCGGCGCAGCTAAGAACTCCACGATCGCCCTGTGGACTTCCTCAGGGCGCTCCCGCGGCGCCCAGTGACCACACCCAGAGAGCACACACAGCCGAGCATTCTTGAAGAGCCGCTGCGCACGCCGCGCAACTTCAACGGGCACGATGCGGTCGCGCTCCCCATGAAGGAGCAGCACCGGGATTTCGAGGCGGGCAAGCTCGCTGAGAAAATTCGTCTTGACGCCCTTCCAAAAGATCTCGTCGCGCAGCCAGTATGCAAACGCCCTGCGGGCTTGGGGGTGTCTGGCCCATTGCGCGACTTCTTCGACAAGCTCCGGCGTGATGAAGCTGGGATTGCCCGTGAGTATTCGCATCCCCCATCGCAAGAGCACTCTACTAGAGCGAATAGGCAGCACGGCGATCTCTTGCAGTGCCGGCCAGCGCGTCAGCGCCCACACGAGAGCGTGCGCAGGAAAGCGCTCTTGCAGCCCGTAGCTATCTACGAGCACGAGCTTCTCTATGCGGTGAGGCGCGCGCAGGGCTACCCCTAACGCAATCGCACCGCCCATCGAGAGCCCGATCAGACTTGCTCGTGAGAGCTGCAGAGCGTCGAGGAACTTCTGCGTGAACTCGATGAAAAACTCGGTCGTGTACGCGAGAGGAGGCTTCTCACTGGCGCCATAGCCGGGCAGGTCGGGAGCGTAGACGCGACAATGCGGCGCGAGCGCTTCTAGGGCTAATCGCCACGAGAGCGACGCCGAGTCAATCCCGCCGCCGTGCAGCAAGACAACATTGAGGCCGCGCTCCCCGGCCGACAAGCATCGGATGCGCAGCCCGTCTATGTGCAGCCATCGCTCATGGGTCATTGCCGTAGTGGCGCGGAGTTAGGGCAGACAGACTTGGCCCTCCGGCTTGCCCGCGCCCGCATGGTTCCCTGAGGTGTTGTTGCCCTCAATCTGGACGCTCCCCAGCAGCGTCACCTGCCCTGCAAAACTATCTTGCGCGTAGCCGCACTCCCGCTTCCACGCCGCCAAGCCCCAGTCGGCGTTTCCTTGGATCGCCGAGTTCGTGATCCACAGCAGAGCGCTCTCTTGCACGGTTGCGCCGTTGCACACCCACGCCACCCACCGACAGTTGGGATGCACGCCGTTCTCTACAATCTTGCTTCCGTCAAGAGATACGAAAGCTTCACCGGTAGCGACAAGCCCGTCGCGCTGGCTCCGCGCGATGGTCACCCGCTCGGCTGTGACCACCCCACCTCGTGCCCACAGGCCGATGCGGTTGGCCTCAAAGCTTGTATCAAGCAGCTTGACCTCTCCTTGATGGACTTCTAAGCCGACTATATTTTCGGAGAGCTGAGCCTCGCTGAGCCTAAGCTGCCCTCCCCTATCTTCTATTGCGATTCCAACCTGTTGCTGGGAGATCGTGAGCTTCGCCAGATGCACGAACGCAGAGCCGCTCACTCTTATTCCGGCACTGCCGCGCTCAGCGATGACAACCTCCGCGCCACTGACACGAGCTGTATCTTCTACAAACAAACCGATCTCGTTGTCTGCGAGGCTGACTTGGAAGAGCTCAAGATAGCCTGTGCCGTGGATGAGCAGGGCTGTGTCGTGGCTCGCTAAGACGACGTTGCGAAGGCTTCCCCACCCACTCTCCTCGATCATTATACCGATGCCACACTCTTCCCTATAACAGAAGGGATACTTTCTGCTTGACTCGGTGATTGTCAGATCTGTCAGTTTGACGTTCGCAACGATCCTAAATATTGGGCCATCCCTGACCCCTTTGATGAAGGTAGCCTGAGGGCCAGCCCCACGAATCTGCAGAGGCTTGTATATAGAGAGATTTGTGTACCAGATGCCCGGCTCAAGACAGATCACCGCGCCTGGGGGCGCAGCGTCAACAGCTTCGCCAAGGGACTGCCCTGCTTGCACCGTGACCGAACACGCACCCTGCTGGGCTCCGCTCCCTACCACCACAAGCAGCCCAAGCCCCACGACCGCACCGACAACAAAAAACTCCCTCTTGCACATGGCGCTCGCCTCCTTCCGCAAGCCCTCATAGTGTAGCCTGAAAATCACCTTCTTTGCCATCAGTTATGACAGCACATAGCTGATCGCTACCCCCAAGACCATCAGATGCCACAGGGCACACAGCCTTACGATCTGCCGCCAACACCCTGTGGGATTATCAGCAGTGCGCAATACCCGCGCATACTGGCCCACAAACAGGACGCCCAAGACCGCCATCCATGGCCCCAACGACCTTGGCAGACCATATCCTAACACCGATGCCCCGATCAATCCCACAAGATACAGAAGCCATAACACCCAGCCGAATCTTCTGGCCCTCTCAGCCCCCAGGGCAACGGCTATTGTTCGCACCCCTGCAGCACGATCATAGCGTGCGTCCATCAACGCTGTGCCTACGTAGGCTCCCGCCGTCCCCAGCGCGTTCACAACTGCTAACCCCCACGGGAAGGCCTCCTACGGCTGCACCAAGCTCCAGCCCGCCAAGGGACAGACCACCGCGACACCCAGGGCGTTCGTGAACAGATCGAGTCCCGGACGCCCCTTAGCACGCAGCGGCGGCACGGCATACGCCCACCCTAACACCGCGCCGAGCACCGCCAGCACGAAAAACACTTGTGAGATACTCGCTGCGAGCACCAAGCCGACTCCAGCTTGGGCCCACGCTCCCGTGCCCACGGCGCGTCTCGACAGCCTCCCCTGCACCAAGGGAAGCCCACACCGACGGGGATTGCGCCGATCCGTTTCGAGATCATACAGATCGTCAATGAGCAGCGTGAACCCTCCCAGCAGCGGCCCTAAACACATCAGCGCCAGCCAGAAATCTTTAAAGTGCTCCCACGCCGGCAAGGGCGCCTTGGCTCCCACTAAGAAACCCAGATACCCGTGCGTGAGAAAGAGCAGCCAGCACGCCGGACGCAGCTGCTCTACCCAGGCGCGCATCAAGCCACCCCCACGTGGGTCAGCAGCAGCCAGCTGATGACCACACCGAGCAACACGACAATGAACACGAGCCCGCGCCGCACGCGTCGCGGATCGTTGCTCCAGCAGACGAAGCGATAGAGCACGGGCAGTCCCACGACGAACGGGAGCATCCGCGGCCAGAATCTCTGGGGAAGGAAGCGCCCATCGAGCACGAGCGCAAAGGCGCTTGCTGCCGCTTGCCCTCCTCACAACGTTGCAGCACCCCTACCCCCAGAGGCACTCCTAAAAAGTACCACCCCCACGGGGGCTGTATAGTCTCATCGAATATGAACCAAAGCTGTCTTGAAGCCAGCACCCAGCCCACATAAAACGCCCCACCGACTATCCCAAGAAGCTCTGCACGCTCAAGCCATTGCCCTCTTGATTGGTCCATATGCTATCGTGCTTGCAGCTCTTGTACGGCTTTCTCTAAGGCTTCGATGCGCTCCTGCAGGCTCCGCATGGCTTTTCGTAATGCCTCTATCTGCATCTGCATCGCCAGCATGGGCAGATAGTTCGAGCGCTCCCCCGTCTCGACGTCCTGCACCCAGAGCGCCGGTCGCACCCCCGTCGGGAGTTGTTCACTGTCTCCTGAGTGCTCGGGCGCAAATTGCACATAGGCTAGGTGAGTATCATCGAGCCACAAGGGGAAGAGCCAGCCGTTCGTCTGCTGCGCGAGCTGACGGACTTGGGTGCCTTCGAGCACAGTGAGCGCCGAGTGCAGCGACCATGTCACGCCCAAGCGCAGACTGGTTGTCGTGAACGCCAGCCGCCGCCCGCCGGGAGCTACTGCGAGCTCTTGCAGCGCTTCTCCTGGAGACAACTCGACCAGCAGCCTGCGCGCTCCGCTGACAAGCTCGACGCTGTACAGCCCCAGACGAAACTCCTGCGCGGTGCGCGGGGGCAGCGCTAGGAGAGTCGTGTAGTAGAGCGTCTGGCCATCGGGGGAGAGCGCCAGCGGCCCTGGGGCAGCTTCGCTCCCTTGCGGAGGTGTTCTGTAAGAGACTATATCGTCAACCAAGGTTCGCTCGTGGCCGGTGGCGATCTCGTGGGAGATGATCTCGCCCACGTGCAGCTTGCTGTTGCCCACGGTCACGTCGCGGGCCTCCTGCACCACAAAGACGCTCTTCCCAAAAGAGTCCCATACGATCTGAGGCAGCCAGACGGTAGACAACTCTGCGACCTTCTGCACCGGTGTAGACTCCGTATCTAAGACGACGACCGTGAACTGCCCGCTCTCTTCGCGCAAGAACGCTAAAAACCGCCCATCGGGCGAGGGAGCTAGCGAATGAATCACTCCCGACTCTTCAGCCCAGAGCAGACGAGCGTCTTGCAAAGAGAGGGGCAGTGTGCTCTGGAGAGGCTCGGAGATTATACGCTCGATCTCCGCAAAACTGACGGCCATCGCATAGATCTTCTGCTGGCTCGCCACCCAGAAGAGCTCGTCTACGTCGGGCGCGGCCAGCCAGTGCGGAGACGAGAAGCTCTCGCGTGGGTCTTCCAACAGTGTGGCCGTGATACCCAGATAAGGATGAAAGAGCAAGAGTTTATCGTCGTAATATGACTGAGCGGTCGGGGGCGGAAAGGGCGGCCTGGCGCCGGTGAAGACGACCCAACCCTGGGGGTGGACGTCGGCCCACAGGGCTGTGGGAACCACCGACGGTAGGCTGCAACTGCTAAGGGCTATTGTCACTGTCAGCAGCACAAGCCCACAGGTCACGCATCTCTTCTGGGCTCGCATGGCAGACCTCCTTCCTTCACTCGCAGTGCGCTTTCGTCTTGCAAACTCGCTGGATGATCAGCCCTGCGATGGGGGTAACCTCTCGTTCACTCTTCGCTCAGCCCCAACGCTCGCAGCACCCGGTCGCCCAGCTTCACCAATCTTCGTATGGCACCCGTAGGCATCTTGTGCAGCTTGTGATACGCCGCGTCTAGCGTCTCGAAGAAGTCCGCGATCTCCAGCACTTTCTTCTTGACCCCCTCGTCCAGGAAGCTTCGCTCAAGCTCCTCCACGCTGGAGCGCAAGAGCGCCAACGTCGGGTCCAGCTCGCGCCGCCTGCGCTCCGAGAGAATGATCTTGAACATCTCCCAGACGTCGGGGATCGTCTCGAAATAGTCGCGCCGATCCCCAGGGATGTGCACCACCCGCACCACCCCCCAACCCTGAAGCTCTTTTAAGCTCGTGCTCACATTCGAGCGCGACACGTCTAAAATCTCGGAGATCTCCTCAGCGTTGAGGGGCTTTGGGGAGAGATAGAGCAACGCATGGATCTGCGCGACGGTTCTGCTTAGCCCCCAGCGCGTCCCCATCTCCCCCCAGTGCAAGATGAAGCGCTGCACGATGGGATCGAGCTTTTTCATAAGTTAGCGTGCCTCCTCTACGTTCGACTGCTCCTTGCGCAAAGCTTGCTCCGCACGATCTAAGTACTCTTTGAGCTGGCGCTCGTGATGATGGATCTTTCTGAAGACGTAGACGTTCCCCACGTGCAACACCCCCAGAATGATCGCGACCAGCCCGATCTTCTGGCTGAGCACCTCCAACAGACGACGCCAGCTCTCCACAGAGACGTCCGACGTCAGAGCAAACGAGATGTACCCGATGTTGATGAGATAGAACCCCACCAACAGCAAGTGATTGATCGAGTCTGCCAAGGCCTCGCGGCCCCCAAACGCGTCCACGAGAAAGACCCGCCCATTGCGGAAGAGCGTCTGACCGACCCAGATCGCCAGCCCTAGGCTGAGAACTACGTAGACCAGATAGAGCACGACCATGTAGTCCATCGCTTTTCTCTCCTTTCTGTTATTTCAGTAACTTCTGTCAACACTGAAATTATAGGCGGGGAAAGGCGCTCTGTCAAGGGTTTTGTGCAAAATCGCGAACCGTTCACGTCTTAGGGCCAGATGTCCTAGCCCCCGACACCTGGTATAATCGCCCCGGTGATTCTGTGTGCTCTGGGCCGATCTCGTTCTCGTCAATGCGACCATTGAGACGATCTCGTCGGGGCGTGTTCAAGCTCTTGCGGTGCGCGACGGCAGGATCGTTGCCGTAGGTGCAAACGCAGAGATCAAAAAGCTCGCCGGGCCGAAGACCCAAATCGAAGACCTCCAGGGCAAGACCGTGCTTCCCGGATTTATCGACGCGCACATGCACTTAGTCAGCGTGGGGCTGCGCGAGTCTGGGTATTATCTAGACTTAAGTCAAGCTCGCTCGCTGAGCGAAGTTTTCGATCTCGTGCGCGCACGGATCAAAGAGACTGAGAAAGACCAGTGGGTGCTGGGGCGCGGCTGGGACGAGTCGCGCTGGCCGGAGCGCCGCTATATCACCAAAGCCGACTTAGATAAGATTGCCCCAGAGCACCCGGTAGTGCTCGTGCGCGTTTGCGGGCACATTCTGTGCGCGAATAGTCGCGCACTTCAGAAGATCGCCGTGGCGTCCCGCCCCGGGGAGTTCGACGAAGCTTTGGGGCTGCTGCGCGAAGAGACGGCGTGGGCGTTCTTAGAGAAGCTCCAGCCCTCGCCTGAACAGATCCGCCAAGCGATTCTCGCAGGGGTCAAGCTCGCGCACAGACTCGGTGTGACGGCGATTCACGATATCGCCAAGCCGGAGCACATCGCAGCGTATACTGCTCTGCATCACGCTCATCAGCTTACGCTGCGCGTGCGCCTCAACGTCGAAGTCCAGCATTTGGAGCATCTGATCGCGCTGGGGCTGCGCACGGGTTTCGGCGATGATTTGTTGCAGCTTGGCGCGATCAAATTCTTTGCTGACGGCTCGATCGGTGCGCGCAACGCCGCGCTTTTTAAGCCGTATCGGGATTCTGATGGCGTGGGCACACTGAATTATGAGCAAAGTGAGCTCAATCGTCTCGTCAAGCGCGCCTGCGAGCACGGCTTCCAAGTGATGATCCATGCCATCGGTGACAGAGCGATTGAAGCTGCATTAGAAGCCTTGGCCAAAGCCGGCGCTACCCCAGAGCATCGCCATAGAATCGAGCACGCTGAACTCTTACACCCTGAGCACATCGCGCGCATGAGCGAGCTGGGAGTTATTGCGTCGATGCAGCCGAATTTTCTGCAGTGGAGCGGTCCCGGGGGACTCTACGAGACGCGCCTGGGCCCGGAGCGCGACGCTCAGATCGACCCGCATCACACGGTCTTAGACGCCGGAGTTCAGCTTGCATTTGGCTCCGACGGGATGCCCTTCGGCCCGCTCTACGGCATTCACTGTGCTGTCAACGCGCCCTATGTTACTCAGAGAGTCTCTGTGGCAGAAGCCCTGCGCGCGTACACGCTCGGCGCTGCGTATGCGGGGTTTGAAGAGCGCTCTTTGGGATCGCTGGAGCCGGGCAAGCTCGCCGACTTCATCGTGCTCTCTGAAGACCCAGCTCGCGCTCCCAATATCAACGAAATCACGATAGAGCGAACCTACCTAGCGGGCCGGTGTGTCTTCGAGTATGATAACGGAGTATGAAAGCGATCATTCTCTGCGCCGGCGAGGGGACGCGGATGCGCCCGCTCACCTACACGGGCGCAAAACACTTAATTCCCGTGGCCAATAAGCCCGTGATCTTCTACAGCATCGAAGCTGTGGCCCAGGCGGGCATCAAAGAGCTGGGCATTGTCGTCAGCCCGCACCGCGAAGAAGAGTTCAAACTGACTCTGGGTGATGGCTCGCGATGGGGGATCAAAATAGCTTATATTCTGCAGCATCAGCCCAAGGGGCTGGCCCACGCGGTCTCCTGCGCCCAAGAGTTTGTGGGCCGCGAGCCGTTTCTCGTCTACTTGGGAGATAATCTTTTGGAGAACGGGGTCACAGACTTCGTCAAAGAGTTTGAGCGCGGCGATGCGAACGCGTCTATCGTGCTCTATGAAGTCCCAGACCCGCGCAGCTTCGGGGTTGCGCAACTCCAAGACGGGCGCGTTATCCGAGTGATCGAGAAGCCCAAAGAGCCCCCAAGCAATCTCGCCATCGTCGGCGTCTATCTCTTCGATGAGAAGATCTTCGAAGCGATTCGCGAGATCAAGCCGAGCTGGCGCGATGAGCTAGAGATCACCGATGCGATTCAGAGACTCATAGACAAGGGCTATCGCGTCACGCCGCATTTAGTGCGGGGCTGGTGGAAGGACGTGGGCAAGCCCGAAGATATGCTTCATGCGAACAGATTGCTCTTGGAGCGCATCAAGAGTCAAATCGACGGCGAGCTTGATAGCCGTTCACAAGTTACGGGTCGGGTGCAGATCGCGCCGGGGGCGCAGATTACAAACTCAGAGCTGCGCGGCCCGCTGGTGATCGGCGAAGGCGCGGTCATCGAAGATTCTTTCATCGGGCCGTTTACGGCCATCGGACCGCGCGTCACAATCCGTCACAGCGAGATCGAGTACAGCATCGTGATGGAGGGGTCTATAATCGAAGGTATTGGGAGAATTGATCACAGTCTCATTGGGCGCAACGTCCAGATCAGCAAGAGGGATCGCCGCCCGGAGGCGCTCAGTTTTGTGCTCGCAGACAATAGCCAGATCAAGCTTATCTGACGTGGCCTTTGAGCGTGAGGATGATACAATTATTGTGATTACAAGCTCGGCCCTGAAAGAGAGCCAACGGCAGAGAAGAATTCAGACAGGAAGGTGGGTACCACTATGATCGAACGCAACAACGTGCGCTACGACGAACGCGCTGACATCTTGTACATTCATGGGCGAGAGGGCCCTGCTCTCAGTGAAGAGCTTATCCCCGGCGTGAATCTAGATGTAGACGCAGAGAGTGGGGAGGTTGTGGGGATCGAGATTCATGAAGCTTCCAAGATCCTTGCCCCTTTACTGGAGGGTATGGAAAAGCGAGCAAAAGCCGCAAGTCTCTAAAAAAGCTGAAGGAGGTTTTTTATGAAGATCACGATCAGCGCGATTAAGGCCGACATCGGCGCGATTGCCGGGCATATCTGCCCCAGCCCCGGCGTCATAAGCGCCGTCACGGAGTTCGTCAAGAAGAACGCCAAGGGGCTTTTGATAGACTACTATATCGGCTACTGCGGCGACGATATTCATATCTTGATGACCCATCAGAAGGGCGTGGGCAACAAAGAGATTCACGGCCTAGCGTGGGAGGCGTTCAAAGCGGGCACGGCCGTCGCCAAAGCCGAAGGGCTCTACGGCGCCGGACAAGATTTACTCAAAGACAGTTTTTCTGGGAACGTGCGCGGGCTGGGGCCCGGCGTCGCCGAGATGGAGATCGAGGAGCGTCCTGCCGAGCCGTTCTTGTTCTTTGCCGCTGACAAGACCGAGCCAGGTGCGTTCAATCTCCCGTTATACTTAGCTTTTGCTGACCCCATGTACTGCCCGGGCCTGATGCTCAGCCCCACCATGGCCGCGGGCTTCTCGTTCACGATCATGGACGTCAACTACACCGAGGGAGACAGAGTTATTACGCTCAATGCCCCTGAAGATCTTTATGATATCGCGGCGCTGTTGCGCGACAATCATCGCTTTGTCATCGAGTCTATTCACTCGCGCAAGACCGGCGAGATCGCCGTAGTGTGTAGCACAACACGGCTGCACAATATCGCGGGCAAGTACGTGGGCAAGGACGACCCGGCGATGCTCGTGCGGGTGCAGTCGCAGTTCCCCGCGACCGGCGAGGTCTTAGCGCCGTTTGAGATCGCGCATTATGTTGCGGGCGACTGCCGGGGCAGTCACAACGTCCCGCTTATGCCGGTGAAGAAGAACTCGACCATTGGGTACTTTGACGGCCCGGCGATGGTGCAGTGTCTGGGCTTTTCTATGAAAGAGGGCAAGTTGGGTACGCCCGTGGATATTTTCGATCATCCGTACTGGGACTGGGTGCGCCAAAAAGCAGCGCAGAAGATGAGCGAGATTCGTCGTCAGGGCTTTTCCGGCCCGGCGATGGTCGGGATGGAAGAGCTCGAATACGGTGGGATCGCCGAGAGATTGCACAAATTAGAAGAGAGGTTCTCGGTGCGGAAATGAATGAAGGCAATTGCGTATTCG
The DNA here is from genome assembly GCA_964578715.1 of uncultured Thermotogae bacterium. Taxonomy (GTDB): domain Bacteria; phylum Bipolaricaulota; class Bipolaricaulia; order RBG-16-55-9; family DRXL01; genus JANXCC01. The sequence goes on from CAZODX010000008.1 coordinate 15,627, forward strand.
GTCAATGGTGTGCCCATTCGTCTCACTTCGGAGCGGTGGACACATATTGTCCGCAACAAGCCGTATATGCTATCATATCAGGAGCTAACGTTAGAGACTATCGAACATCCCACATGGGTTTTGCGTGGGTACGGAGGAGCGTTCATAGCAGTGCGCTCTTTGGCGAGGGGAAAGTACCTCCACGTGGTTTATCGTGAGATCAGTTCTAGCGACGGCTTCGTTCTCACAGCATTTATCGCCCGTAAGGTGAATAGGAGCGCTATAGTATGGCCAGAGAGGTCTTAGGCGAAAGAAGCTTGACGCATCTCCTTCAAGCTGTAGCGCACTTAGTGCAGCTCCCGAAGACGCGGATGTGGCTGGACTATGATGAAGAAGCCGACGTACTCTACATTCACTTCGAGGAGAAGCTTCGCTCGACACACAGCGAGCTGCGCGATGATGGGGTCATTTTCGATTATCGCGGGAGCCGGCTTGTCGGGATCACAGTCTTAGATGCTTCACGACGGGGCTCATAGAATGCACCACGACATCGAGCGCATTCTCTTTACAGAATCGCAGATCGCCCAGCGGGTGCGCGAGCTAGGCCAGCAGATCTCCCAAGACTACGAGAAGCTCTTGGGAGAGAAAATCTTTCGCGAGCCGCCCATCGCTGTGGGGCTACTGCGCGGCGCTGTGATCTTTTTGGCCGATTTGGCCCGCGCTATGCCTATTCCCTTGGAGCTTGCTTTTGTGGCGATCTCCAGCTACGGCATGAGTTCTTCCCCTGGCGAGCTGCGCGTGGTCAAGGACTTAGAAGTTCCCGTGGCGGGAAGACATATCTTGATCGTTGAGGATATTGTCGATACCGGGCAGACGCTCGCCCATCTGCAAGAGTTATTAAACGCGCGCCACCCGGCGAGCGTCAAGATCTGCGCTCTCTTGGATAAGACTCCGCGCCGCGCCCGCGCTGTGAAACTCGACTATGTCGGGTTCACCCTCACCGAAGACGCATTCGTCGTCGGCTACGGCTTGGACTACGCCGAACGCTATCGCAATCTCCCGTACATCGCCGCACTGAAGCAGAGCGCCATCACAACCTAAGCTCGCTATGGCCTTCTACACCCTGGGCATTGAGACGTCGTGTGATGAGACGAGCGTCGCCGTGCTGCGCGACGAGCGAGAGATTCTCTCGAATATCGTCTACTCCCAAGCCCATCTGCACGAGAAATACGGGGGCGTCGTGCCCGAGGTCGCCTCGCGCAATCACATCAAAAAGCTCCCGTTTGTCGTCCAGGAGGCCCTCGAGCAAGCCGGGATTAGTTTTTCAGAGATCTCGCTGGTGGGCGCGACCTATGGGCCGGGGCTGGTCGGCCCGCTTTTGGTGGGGCTTTCGTATGCCAAAGCCGTTGCGTATGCACTGAAAAAGCCGTTCGTCGGGGTCAATCACTTGGAAGGGCACATTTTCGCGCACTATTTGGAGAACCCCGACGCGCCGCCGCCGTTTCTAGCGTTGATCGTTTCCGGGGGACACACGCTCTTGGTTGAAGTGCGCGCCTATGGGGAGTACGAAGTCCTTGGTGAGACGCGCGACGACGCCGCCGGCGAGGCGTTTGACAAGGTCGGCAAACTCTTGGGACTGGGCTATCCCGCCGGGGCAGCTCTTGATAGATTAGCCCGCCAGGGCAACCCCAAAGCGATCGCTCTGCCCAGGCCGATGCTCGACTCAGACTCTTTCGAGTTCAGCTTTGCCGGACTCAAGACGGCGATTGTCTATTACTTGCGCGACCACCCTGACGCTGACAGAGCCGACGTCGCAGCATCGTTCCAAGAAGCCGTCGTGGATGTCTTAGTAGAGAAGACGCTGCGCGCGGCGCGCCAGCTCCACATCAAGAAAATCGTCG
>CAZODX010000008.1:17516-17637 GCA_964578715.1 uncultured Thermotogae bacterium
CCAACTCTCGCTTGCGCGAGCGCTTGCTCGCCCAGAAAAATTTTGAAGTCTTCTTCCCGAAGATGGAGCTGTGCACCGACAACGCCGCGATGATCGCGGCATGTGCGGGATTTCGACATAG
>CAZODX010000009.1:0-4497 GCA_964578715.1 uncultured Thermotogae bacterium
GAGCCCGATGTCCATTGGATAGACGTGACGGGCAAATCCCCCCAAGAAGTGCTCGACGAAGTTTTGGAACTTTTACAAGAGCTGGGCAACTCGACGTAAGATCTCTCGTGCAACATCGCGCTTGGGCAAGCACGGCAGCGTCTCACTCTTCCCATCGCGATAGAGCAGCGTGACGATATTGGTCTCGACTTCGGGGCCGGCCCCTGGGGCTGTAATATCGTTTGCGACGACGATATCTAAGTTCTTCTCTCTGAGCTTCTGGCGCGCGTGCTCGAAGAGTTTCTCAGTCTCGGCGGCAAAGCCCACTACAATCTGATCTTTCCTCTTGCGCTTGCCGAGCTCGGCGAGGATATCCGGGGTCTTCTCTAAAACTATGGTCAGCTCGCGCGTCCCAGTCTTTTTGAGCTTTTGGGAAGAGACTTTCTTAGGCCGCCAGTCGGCAACTGCTGCGGCCATCAGGATCAGATCGTACTGGGCAAAACGCTCCAGCACGGCCTCTTTCATCTCTGCGGCGCTCTCGACCCTGATGCACTCGACTCCCGCCGGGGGCAGCAGCTGCGTCGGCCCCGTGATGAGACAGACTGCATCTGCGCCGAGATTGCGCGCTTGCTCCGCAAGCGCATAGCCCATCTTCCCCGAACTCTTATTGGTAATACAGCGCATGGGGTCGAGCATCTCGCGGGTGGGCCCGGCCGTCACCAAGACCCGGTGCCCTTTCAGCAAGGCGCGTTCTGCTAAGAGTTCTTCAATAGCTTGCAGAATCTTCTCTTCAGATGGAAAGCGCCCGATCCCCTCGCGCCCGCTCGCTAAGTGCCCCATCTCCGGCTCCAGAAAGCGATAGCCCAATTCTGTAAGTTTGCGCTTGTTCTCTTGCAAGATGGGGTTTGTGTACATCTGGGATTCCATCGCCGGGATCACCAAGACGGGCGCGCGAGTCGCTGCGAGAGTCGTCGTGAGCAGATCGTCGGCGATCCCGTGCGCCAGCTTCCCGATAATATCATACGTTGCAGGCATGAGCACGAAGAGATCAGCACTGTAGGCCAGCTCGACATGCGCCAACGGCTCCTCCCATAAGTCCGTGAGCACCTTGTGATGAGAGAGCGCTTCGAACGTCATGGGGGAGATAAACTGACATGCAGCGCGTGTCATGATGACGCGCACATCCGCGCCGGCTTGGGCGAGCTTGCTCACAATATATGCAGCCTTGTACGCAGCAATGCCGCCACAGATGCCCGTTATGATCTGTCTGCCCGCAACTTTGCTCATTCTTTAAGAGCGCCGCGTACGCCACAAGTTGCGCATCCCCGTGAGAAATTCTGGCACGACCTTCTTAGAAAACCTCGGCCAGATCACTATGACGACAAAGAGCAGCCAGCCGATCAGCAACGCCCCGTATGGGGGAACCTGCGTCACGGCAACGAGCAGCATCCCAAAGTACGGAGGCACTTGCACTGCCCAGCGCAGATGCAATGCCTTAAAATACCATAACGACAGAGCGACCAGCGCGATATACCCCAGCGCCACTTCCACAGAGATGAACCCCGCCAACGCCAAGTAGCACCAACACCCAAACGAGAGCGTCATGTCCGCCGTGAGATCGTGATCGCTCATGAACGTATGGATCTGGCGTGGGTCGCGACGCGCTAGCGCCCCGTCAATGAGATCGGTCACCCACGCCAGCCACAACGTGACCATCGCGGCCTCAAGGCTGTTCTTCTGCAGCCCCAACCAAATCAGATAGAGCCCACAGAAGAACCGCGACGCCGTGAGCAAGTCGGCGAGAGTCTTCGCGTGCATCATCGGTGCCACCTCCCCGACTTGTACTATAGCTTAGGACGATTTTTTTGGCAAATCGCGCAGGGCGAGCTTGAGGGTGCTGAAGGCCAAGAGGGCGCAGCGCGGGCGGCTGAGCATGATCTCGCGCCCGACCCAGCTTGTGACGTCGTCCACAGTGAGCTGCTCGGCATATGAGAGCGCTTGGCCCTTGAGCTTCTCTGTCAGGATCGAAGCAGAAGCTTGACTGACGGTGCAGCCCTCGCCCTCAAACGAGATATCTGTGATTGTGCCGGCGTCGCTGACCTTGAGATAGATCGTGATGACGTCGCCGCAGCCGGGGTTGCCCCACGTCATCTGCGCATCGGGGTTTTCTAATCTTCCCCGGTTGCGCGGGTTCTCGTAGTGATCTAAGAGAAAATCAATTTGGGCCTGGCGGTCCACCGTTACGGCTCTGCTCCCTTCTTGATCGGCACATTCACTAAGTTGCCCCATTCGGTCCAGGAGCCGTCATAGTTTTTTACTTTCGGATAGCCCAACAGATACGTGAGCACAAACCACGTATGGGCGCTGCGCTCTCCGATGCGACAGTACGCGATGACGTCTTTCTCCGGCGTGAGCCCGTAGCTGGCATAGAGCTTCTTGAGCTCGTCGGCGGGCTTAAACGTGCTGTCGTTGGGGTTGACGGCTTGGGCCCAGGGGATATTTACAGCGCCGGGGATGTGGCCGCCGCGCTGCGCGCCCTCTTGTGGGTATTCGGGCATGTGGATGAGTTCGCCCGTGTACTCCTTGGGCGTGCGCACGTCAATCAAGATGCGATCGGAGCGCCCTAAGCTCGCGAGGACTTCATCGCGAAAGGCGCGGATGGACGGATCGGGGTCCTTGGCGCGATAGACGGTCTTTGGGTAGCTGGGAATCTCTTTAGTCAGAGGGCGTCCCTCGTCAAGCCATTTCTTGCGCCCGCCGTTCATAATTTTGAGCTTCGTATCGTCATGCCCAAAGTAGCGAAAGAGCCAGAACGAATACGCTGCGTACCAATTGTGCTTGTCGCCGTAGAAGACGACAATAGTGTCATTAGCGATGCCCTTCTCGCTCATGAGCGTCTCGAACTGTTCTTTGGTAAGGAAGTCGCGCTTGAGGGGGTGTTGGAGCTCGGTGAACCAGTCGAGCTTGACGGCGCCGGGGATGTGGCCTTGCTCGTAGAGCAACACGTCTTCATCGCTCTCGACGATGCGCACGCTTGGGTCGTCTAAGTGCTCCGCGACCCAGCTGGTCTCGACCACGACATCGGGGCGTACATAGCCCATAAGTAGAATCGCCTCCTGTCACACGGCGTAAGAGACATTATAAAAAAGCGGACTAATTTTGTCAAGTTTTTGCGCCCCCCTCAATTTGACAAACTCTCAAATTTGTGCTATATAGCAGGCACGGCTTCGGAACTGACGCCGTAAAAGCCTTCTTAGTCTTATAAAGGAGGTGATCGCCCGGCGAGTTGCACAAGGCAGTCAGATAGCTTCAAGTCCCAATCGAAAAACCAAGGGGGGGTGCACACAATGGGACAGAAGATCTCGAGGCGGACGTTTCTGAGGGCTGCCGGAGTTGGAGCCCTAGCGATAAGTTTCAGCCCATTTCGGGTCTCCGGCCAGCCCCCAACCTTAAAGATCATCCAATGGCAACACTTCGTCCCCGCTCATGACAAGTGGTTTGATGCCTTCGCGAAAGAATGGGGCCAGAAGCGAAATCCACCGGTCAACGTCGAAGTCGAGCACATCTCGTTTGCCGACATCATCCCTCGAGCTAAAGCCATCGTGGCCGCCAAGAGCGGTCCAGACTTGTACGGCTTCCTCTCGCCTCCATCCCAGTTCATTGAGGACGTCATTGACCACACCGATATCATCAAGACGCTAGAGGCAAAGTACGGACCCTATAGCGAGCTGGCCAGAAGGAGCACCTACAATCCCAGGACCAATACGTTCTTCGGCTTCTCCAACATGTGGACGATTGACCCCTGGGATTATCATAAAGACGTCTGGGAAGCAATCGGCATGCCCAACGGGCCAAGCACGCTGCAAGACCTGCTCGTCGCCGGGGATGAGATCAAGAAGAAGTTCCCGAACATCCCCATTCCCATCGGCGTCGGCTTTAGCCAGGACATCGACTCCAATATGGCCATGAGGGCGATTCTCTGGTCGCACGACGCCTCTATCCAAGATGAGAACGAACAGGTCGTGCTCAACTCCCCTCAGACGCTGGAGGCCATACGCTTTGCCGTCGAGCTCTTCAAGCGGGCCAGCCCGGAGGTCCTCACCTGGAACGCGGCGTCGAACAATCAAGCCTTCAACTCGCGAGCGACCTCGATCATCCTCAATTCTATCTCTGCGTATCGCGCTGCCCAAGCTAATAATCTCGCGCTCCCTGGTGGAGCCCCCGGCTCTCTGGCAGACAACACCTTCTTCACCGCTGCACTGAAAGGGCCACGGGGAACAGCGTGGGCCAGCGAGCACGTCATGCACGTCTACGTCATCTGGAAGTTCTCCAAGCAACAAGACCTGGCCAAGGAGTTTTTGGCTCATCTTGTAGCCAACGCGCGAGCTGAAGCCCTGGAGAGCAAGCTCTACGACACCCCGTCGTTCTTGGGGGCCATGGCCGATCCCACTGTGCCCGTGGCCCAAAAGCCGCGCGCCGGCTATGAGTGGCTCAAACAGCACTTTGAGAAAGACCCCC
>CAZODX010000009.1:4538-12352 GCA_964578715.1 uncultured Thermotogae bacterium
GTGACGCGGCGCAAACGGGAAAGCTGAAAGTGCTCTTCAGCGCCGTGGAGGAACCCCTCCCCGATGGGAAGGTCAAGCCAGGGTGGGCCACCAACATTGGCCATCCCGGCCCGGCCAACCCCGCCATCAGCCAGATCTTCGACGACTACGTGCTCGTGGACATGTTCGCCAAGGCCGCCACAGGACGGCTCACTCCCGAACAGGCGCTCGCAGAAGCCAACACACGGGTCAAGCAGATCTTCAACGACTGGAGAAAGCGAGGGCTGGTAGGCGGCGATCCCGCTAAGGACAAGTAAGCAGGGCTTCTCGACGAGAGGGGGAGCGCGGGAAAAGCCTCCCTCTCTCGCGAGACGCTTGCTCTCTGGGAAGGGAGTCACGCATGGCTGTCGTCGAGACAAGGGGCGTGAAGAAACACTTCGGCAAGGTTCGCGCGGTCGACGGGGTCGATCTGATCGCCCGTGATGGGGAATTTCTCGTGCTGCTGGGGCCATCGGGCTGCGGCAAGACCACGCTGATGCGCATGATCGCCGGGCTGGAGCCGCCCACAGCCGGCGATATTCTCATCGGCGGCCAGGTCGTCAACGACCTGCCCCCACGCGCGCGCCGCGTGGCTATGGTCTTCCAAAGCTATGCGCTCTATCCCCACAAGACGGCCTTCGACAACATCGCCTTCCCGTTGAAGGCCCAAGGTCTCAGAAAAGACAAGATCAAAGAGAAAGTCGAGTGGGCGGCGACCATGTTGGGGATCACCCATCTCTTAGAGCGCAAGCCCCGCGAGCTTTCCGGGGGAGAGCGCCAGCGGGTGGCGCTGGCGCGGGCCATCGTGCGCGAGCCCGCTGTCTTTCTGTTGGATGAGCCGCTCTCCAACTTGGACGCCAAACTCCGCCACGCCGCGCGCGACGAACTGAAACGCTTCCAGCGCAACATCGGGACGACGACCCTCTACGTGACTCACGATCAGATCGAAGCGATGGGCTTGGGAGATCGCATTGCCGTGATGCACGCCGGACAGATAAGACAGATCGGGACGCCCTATGAAGTCTATCATGAACCCGCCGATACGTTTGTGGCTACTTTCGTGGGAACGCCCCCGATGAATCTCATCGCGCGGGATGACGTGATCATCGGCTTCCGCCCCGAAAGCTTTCTCCCCAAGGAGGTCTATAACGCCCACGATGATCTCGTCAAATTTCACTTTCACGTGCGCCGCATCGAGCATCTCGGCTCCGATCGGCTGCTGTACGGTTCGCTGATGGGCAAAGACGACCTGAGCGTGATCGCTAAGCTCCCCCTGACTGTGTCAATTACTATTCACGAGGGGTGCAGCTACGAGTTCGCAGTCCGTGCGGGGGATTTAAAATTCTTCGAGCGCGAGACCGGCCTGCGCACCGAGGCACGGCCCCTCTAAAAATCTATGGAGATCGCACAGAAGGTTCACCACGCTCGGTGGCGCTATCTGCTGGACCGCGAGCGCCTGCTCAGTTCTTTACTGCTCAGCCCGGCCATCGGATATATAGTGCTCTTGATCGGTGTTCCTCTGCTGTTCGCCATCTATCTGAGCTTCACCAATGCTATCAGTGGGCATTTGGAAGCCGACTTTGTGGGGCTGAAGAACTTCCGCGCCATTGTGACTGACCCTATCTTCCTCCAGGCGCTCAAGAACACGTTTCTCTTCACGTTCGTCTCCCAAGTGATCGTATTGATTTTGGCGAAGGTCTTGGCCCTGGCACTGGTCAAGAGCTTCCCCGGCAGGCCCATCCTGCGCTTCTTGCTCTTATTGCCCTGGGTGGCTCCCATTAGCCTGACGACCCTGGCGTGGGATTGGGTTCTGGGAGCGAGCAACTCTAGTTTGAGCGTCGTCAACTGGACGCTGCGCGCGGTGGGCGTGCTCGGACCCACGGATTGGATCTACTGGACGGCCTTCCCTGAAGCGGCAATGGCGGCTATCATTCTCATCCATGTCTGGCGGATGCTCCCTTTTGCGACGATCATCATCTTGGCAGGTCTTACGTCGATCCCTCAAGAGATCCAAGATGCCGCTACGATAGATGGGGCGGGGCCGTGGCGCAGGCTCTTTGAGGTCACTCTTCCCCTCATGCTCCCCATTGTGGCCGTCGCGGTGCTCTTCGGCATCATATTCACGGCCACCGATATGACCGTCGTATACATCCTCACTCGTGGTGGCCCGTACAACAGCACCCACGTATTGGCGAGCCTCGCCTGGCAGCGGGGCATCTTCGGGGGGCAGCTCGGCGAGGGCGCGGCCATCGCGGTCTTCCTCCTGCCGCTCTTGCTGGTCGTCGCTTTTTTGATGCTGCGGCTTGCCCGCCGCACGGAGGTGACATAAAGTGCTGCGTCGCGTCAAGAAATTCGGTGCCCAGCTCTCTTTGTATGTCATCGTGCTCCTCTTCGTCGCCTTTGCCGTCTTCCCCTTCTATTGGATGGGGGTGAGTACCTTCAAGCGCAACGAAGATCTCTTCCATGTGGCGACTGACCCTACCCATAACCCCTACGTGTTCAATCTCCCTCCGACCTTGGAACACCTGACGCAGCTCTTCTTGGAAACCCGCTTCGTCACGTTCGTGTTGAACACGTTCTTCGTTGGGGCGCTGGTCGTGGTGATCACCTTACTGATCTCGGTGCCGGCGGGCTACAGCTTAGCGCGGCTGTCGGGGCAATGGGGGGAGAAGCTGGGCATTGGCATCTTTTTGACATATCTGGTCCCACCGACCTTGCTCTTCATCCCCTTAGCTCGCCTGATCGCCCTGGTGGGCCTCCAGGATTCCCTCTGGTCCCTGGTGCTCATCTATCCGACTTTCACGATTCCCTTCTGCACATGGCTGCTCATGGGGTTCTTCAAATCCATCCCCAAAGACATCGAAGAGCAAGCCTTGGTGGACGGCCACAGCCGTCTGGGAGCTATAGTGAAAACAGTGCTCCCGCTCTCCGTCCCGGGCTTGCTTACCGTGGTGATCTTCTCATTTACTCTGGTGATGCAGGAGTTCGTCTACGCCTTGACTTTCATTCTCTCCGTGGGGAAGATGACCATCAGCTTAGGGGTCCCTATCGCGCTGGTGCTGGACGTCTATCGCTGGGGCCCGCTGATGGCGGCGACTTTAATATCGAGCATTCCTGTAGCGATCCTCTATAATCTCTTCTTAGATCGCTTCATTGCCGGGTTTACCGGCGGAGCGGTGAAAGGCTAATCTAGAACGGGGCAGCGTTAGGCTCGTCGGATGCGCGTGCGGTGTTCACTCGCTACGGTCAAGCAGCCGACCAGCGTCTGAAGGGGGTGTTCGCGTACTACCCGTTCCAGTACATGAAGCACTGCAGCTCGGCTGTGATCTTTCGCGCGCAAGAGAGGGTAGAAGCTCCTCTTCTCGAACCAGCTCAGATGCATAGGCCAAGGCCGCGTAGACATCCTCGCGGGTCAAAGGAGGGTATTCCGCGACGATTTCGTCTACAGTCAAGCCTGCTGCTAAGTTATCCAAGATCACCGAGACCATGATCCTCGTGCCCTTGATGCAAGGCTTGCCGTGACAAATTTGCGGGTCTATGGAGATACGGTTACGCCAGTGCACCCGGGTTCGGCTCTTCATGGCGCTTTTATCCTACCCTGTCTGCCAGGGTCGGTCAAGCTCGATCACAGCGCCGGTCTTCGGTGCTTGCTGTTCGATTCTACAAGACGCTCTTCACCAGCCCACCATCTACTTGGATGACCGTCCCCGTGATGTAGCGCGCGTTTTCTGACGCCAAGAACGCCACCAGATCAGCAAGCTCTTGGGGTTGGCCCATCCGCCCCATCGGAATATCTTTCGTCCAGAAGCGCCGCGCCTCTTCGATGTTCCCTGAAGCACGAAACAATTGCTCCATGCGCTCGGTCTGGGTCGGGCCGGGACAGACGGTGTTCACCGTGATCTTCCATCGGGCAAGTTCGTTAGATAAGCTCTTGGCCAAGCCCACAACAGCCAGGCGCAGCGAGTTTGAGAGAATCAAATTCTCAATGGGCTGCTTGACAGACACAGACGCAATGTTGATAATGCGTCCGCCGCCGCGCGCTTGCATATGGGGAATCGCTTCGCGACACAGGCGCACGACGCTCATCAATGTCAAGTGAAAGGCGTGCTCCCAGTGGGCGTCGTCACACGCGAAGAAGTTCCCCGGCGGCGGCCCCCCAGCATTGGTCACCAAGACGTCTAAGCCTCCAAATCTCTTGACGGTCTCAGCAACAAGATTCTTGATGTCGTCGGGGCGCGTGACGTCGGCGCGGATGGGAAGAACTTCGTTCCCCGTGAGCGCGCTGATCTCGTGCGCGGTCGCGTGCAGAGTCTTCTCATCGCGGGCGCAGATCGCGAGCTTCATGCCCTCTTGGGAGAGTCTTTGAGCAACAGCTTTCCCCAAGCCCTTGCTCGCCGCTGCAACGATCCCGATCTTGCCCGAAAGACCTAAATCCATACGCATACCTCCCTTCTGCGATAGTGTCCGTATTGTACTGAAAAAGGGGGTGCATGGGCTATTCTACCAGGGACAGCCGTGCTTGCTTTGTATATCTTGTTTACGCTATATTAAAAAAAGAATATCAGGGGGCTGTATGAGAATTGTGGTGGTGGACGATGACCCCGACATCACGAAGCTGCTTAAGTATTTTTTAGAGTCCAAGGGCCGAGTTGTCCAGATCGCTTCCACAGGGGCCGAAGCCCTGGAGCTCTTCCAGAAGGAGCAGCCCGATTTGGTCATCTTAGACGTGATGCTGCCGGGGATGGACGGCTGGGCTGTGCTCGCCAAGATCCGTGAGCACTCCCAAGTGCCGGTGCTCATGCTCACCGGCAAAGATACCCCCACCGACAAAGCCAAGGGCTTGCTCTCCGGCGCCGACGATTATATCGCCAAGCCCTTCGATCTGGGGGAGCTGGAGGCGCGTATCGTCGCGGTCATGCGCCGCTACAAAGCCCCCGCGCGCCCCAGCGTTATCAGAGTAGGCGAACTCGAAATTGACGATGGAGTCAAGCAAGTCAAGCTCAAAGGCCGGACGGTCTCGCTCTCGCCCAAAGAGTATGAACTGTTGAAACTCTTGGCGTCGGAGCCAGGGCGCGTCTTCTCCCATCAGGAGATCATCGCTGAAGTGTGGCAGAACAAGCCGCTTATCACCTCGAGCGATGTGACCAAATATATCTATCTATTGCGAGAAAAGCTCGAAGAAGATCCCGAGAACCCCAAATATATTCTCACCGTGCGCGGCTTTGGCTATAAGCTCGCGGCTTGACAGAAGCCCCTGCACAAGCTACAGTAACAGTGCCATGGCAGAGCCGACGAAGACCAAGCTCAGCTACGAAGAGTTTTTACGGAGATACGACGAAGACGCTCACGCCGAGTGGGTGGACGGCGAGGTGATTCCTTTGTCGCCAGCGTCGAATCGCCATCAAGATTTATCGGATTTTTTGACGGCCATCTTGAGGGCATATGTTGAGGCGAAGCAGCTTGGGGTGGTGCGATCTGCGCCGTTCCAGATGAGGATCGGGCTCTCGGGCCGCGAGCCGGATATCCTCTTTGTCGCGAAGGGGCATCTCGAACGGCTCAAGGAGAGCTATCTGGACGGCCCGGCGGATTTAGTGATTGAGATCATCTCGCCGGAGAGCCGGCTGCGCGACCGCGGCGAAAAGCTCGCTGAATACGAACTCGCCGGGGTACGCGAGTATTGGCTCATTGATCCTGACGAACAGCGCGCGGATTTTTATATTCTCGGCGACGACGGGCGCTATGATCGCCGGCGGCCTGGCAGTGACGGACGCTATCGCTCAGAGATCTTAGCGGGCTTTGAGCTGGATACGAACTGGCTGTGGCGTTCCCCTCTACCGCCGGTGCTCGACGTCCTGCGCGCGCTCAAGCTCGTCTGAAGGCTCTCTCCCGTTTCCATTAAATTTCCATCTTCTTGGAATGTTTTTTTCTTTTTCTGGGTATCGTTTTGGCATGGGGGCTTCTTTAGAATCTGGATGTCAATAACTTCAAAGGAGATGACACCTATGAAGACCATCAAGAGAATCGGACTGGCACTCGGGATCGTCGCGCTCGCTGGGATGCTCGGCCTCATCCAGGGGCAAGCGCAAGTGAGCGGCACAGCCACGTGGAACATGGGCAATTATATTGAGCTGAACGTCATCGGCGGCACGAGCTTAGACTGCGATTTTGGGCAGATTGACGACCCCAGGCCCAATTACCTGTGCAACCCCAAGGCCCAACTGCAAGTCAAGAGCAACGGCGAGTGGGTGCTCACGACCGTCAAGTCGGCCTTTGTCGGATCGCCCGATCCGCGCCCGGTCATCCGCGCCTCGGATTCGCCCAATTGCCAGAACGGCGCTACCAAAGACCTTCCCAGCGGCAAGGTGCTCGTGGATTTTGGGACGAACCAAGGCCAAGTCGAGGGCAAGGGCAATCAGGTCTTCCAAGTCTGCTACGCTCTCAAGGGCGGAGATATCGGCCAGGCCGGAACCCTCGGGGCCCTCAGCGCCAACACTGCTTATGGCGTGACCTTCACCTACACCGCGACGAAGAAGTAACGGGCATCACAAAGATCGTACGCACAGGCGGGCGGGAGCACTCCCGCCCGCTTCTTTTCTAATCTCGCTGAGGAATGAGTTTGAGACGCTTGAGGTCTTCAGCAGTCCAGCGGGCCTGGGTGAGAATATCCTTCAGAGTCTTAGGAGGAAACGTTTGCCCTGGGTGATGGAAGGGCACTTCTACCCTGCGCCCGTCAGGGTGGCGGAAGATCAGGTGTCCCCCTGGTTTGCTGGTCTTGGAGAATCCATCTCGCACAAGCGCGTTGACCAACTTCCGCGCTGTGATATTTTTCGCTGCAGGGGGGAGCAAGATCATGAAGGAGCAGTTACGGCAACCAGCGCATCAGGAGATACTCTCACGAATTCCTGAGGTTCAGTGGGAATAGGATCACCGTGGGTACGGCGTTCCTCGAGGTCTATCTCAATGGCCTCGCGGATGTTTTCCAAAACTTCTTCGACAGTATACCCCCACGTATGGCAGCCGGGCAGAGCCGGCACATAAGCCCGATAGGCCATACGCCCGTCCTCAAAAGGGTCTTCCTCGATGATCACTTTAAAGATGTAAGTCTTCATGGGCACTCCTCCACACGGCCATAGTATAGCACAGGGCTTCTTTGTCTACCACCCGCCCATGTAGCGTAGGGGCGAGGTCACCTCGCCCTTACGCGCATCCCTCGGATTTTCATCTTCTTTGGAGCTTCTTTTCTTGTTGCTGCTATCGAATTGGCATGGAGATCGGGGTACACTGAAGACCCTCGGCACTCTCAATACGGACGCCGGCGCTTGATAGCAATACGTTGTATGCAGTATATTTGAAGGGGTCTTCACCATGGCACGAGCATATCAGCTCTGGAGACGCCGCCGCAGTCTGATCATCGGCAGCCTGGGGTTGCTCTTCACGCTACTTTATCTGCTCTCTGATTATCTCACCCATCCCCACGATTTTGTGGCCGAGCTGACTCGCGAGGTCTCCGGCGACCCCTGGCTCTATATCGGGCTGCTCTTGCTCATCCCGCTCTTTGCGGCAATTGGGTTTCTCTTAGAAAAGACGGAGCGCGAGCGCCAACGCTTCGAGACGCTCTTTGAAACTGCGCAAGACGGCATCTACGTGCGCGATCTCGACGGGCGCATCAAGTTCGCCAACTCCAAGTTTTTGGAGATCCACGGCGTCCGGCGCGAAGATATTATCGGAAGACGCTCGACGGAGCTGCTGGCGCTGCCGCGCCCGGAACGCAAGAAGATCTCGTGGATGATCCGCCA
>CAZODX010000009.1:12362-15423 GCA_964578715.1 uncultured Thermotogae bacterium
CTTTTCGCCGACCCGACGGCTCCCCCGGCTGGCTCCACGTCAATCTCGCGTTCATCAAAGAAGGCTCCCAAGTCACAGAAGTCCTCGGGATCAGTCGCGACATCACCGAGCGCAAGCGCAGTGAACTGCTCACCGCCAGCCGGAGCAAAATCCTAGAGCTTTCTGCTTCGGGTGCGCCGCTCTCGGAAATCCTTGAGACGATCTGTCGCTCCATAGAAGAGCTTGCGCCCGGTGTGCTGTGCTCTATTTTATTACTCGAAGGGGACAAACTGCGCCACGGCGCCGCCCCTAGCCTGCCCCAAGACTACAATCAGAAGGTCGACGGCTTAACCATTGGGCCGACTGCGGGGTCGTGCGGCACTGCTGCGTATTTGAAGAAACAAGTCATCGTCAGCGACACGCTCAGCGATCCCCTTTGGGCGAACTATCGCGATATTGCGCAGCAGTACGGGCTGCGGGCCTGCTGGTCTACCCCCATTCTCTCGCAGCAAGGCGAGGTCTTGGGGACGTTCGCCATGTACTATCGCGAGCCGCGCTCGCCCAGTGCCTATGAGCTAGAGCTTATCCAGCAGACGACGCATCTGACGGCTCTCGTGCTGGAGCGGCGGCGCACGACAGAGCTGCTGCGCGCCAGTGAAGCGCGCTATCGCACGCTCTTTGAGAGCGTGCCCATCGGGCTCTATCGCTCGACACCGGAGGGGCGCATTCTCGATGCCAATGAGGCGCTCGTGCAGATGCTCGGCTATCCCAGCAAAGAAGCGCTCCTAGAGACGCCGGCTCAGATGCTCTTTTTCGATATCAGCGAGCGCCAGCGCTGGCAAGCCGAGATGGATGCCAAGGGCGTCGTCAAAGACTTCGTCACGCAACTGAAGCGCTATGACGGCACGGCCATCTGGGTCGTAGACCGCGCCCGCACTGTACGCGATCCTCAGGGCAAAGTGCTCTACTACGACGGGAGCTTGGTGGATATCACCGAACAAGTGCGCGCTCAAGAAGCCCTGCGCGCCAGTGAAGCGCGCTATCGCGCCCTGGTCGAGAGCAGCCCCGATGGGATCGCTATTCATCAAGACGGCCGATGCGTCTTCATCAACCCTGCAGGGGCACG
The DNA here is from genome assembly GCA_964578715.1 of uncultured Thermotogae bacterium. Lineage (GTDB taxonomy): Bacteria > Bipolaricaulota > Bipolaricaulia > RBG-16-55-9 > DRXL01 > JANXCC01. The sequence goes on from CAZODX010000009.1 coordinate 13,468, forward strand.
GCTGCTGGGAGCCAACAAGCCTGAAGAGCTGCTGGGCAAGCCCGCGCTGGACTTCGTCCACCCCGACTATCGCGAAGCCGTGCGCGAGCGTATCCAGCGCAGCTTAGCAGAGTGGCAGCCCGCGCCACCGCTCGAAGAGAGATTCATTCGGCTCGACGGCACCGTGCTCGATGTCGAAGTTACAGCCGTGCCCGTCCTATGGGAGGGCCAGCCCGCCATGCAGGTCATCTTTCGCGATATCAGCGAGCGCAAGCGCATGGAAGCAGACCTGAAAGCTTCTGAAGAACGCTATCGCGATCTCTTCGAGAACGCCAACGACGGGATCTATATTCTCGACAGAACCGGGCGTATTCTGTCGCTCAATCGCAAAGCCCAAGAGATCACGGGGTATACGCTCGAAGAGATTCGCGGGCAGCTTTACACGATGCTTGTCCCATCTGGCCCGGAGCGCAAGCAGGCGCGCCGCGCTTTTCTCAAAAACATGCGCGGCCAATCAGATAAGACCGAGCTCACGATCCGCCGCAAGGACGGCCGCGAGGTCGTCTTGGAGCTGAGCACCCGCCCCATCTGGCAGAACGGACAAATTATTGGGATTCAAGGGATCGGACGCGACGTGACCGAGCGCAAAGAGCTCGAAAGACTCAAGTCAGAGTTCATCAGCACCGTCTCGCACGAGCTGCGCACCCCCTTGACGTCTATCAAGGGCTATGTCGATTTAGTTTTGGCCGGAGACGTCGGCCCGCTCACCCCCGAACAGAGAGAATTTCTCACGATCGTCGCGCAGAACACGACGCGACTGACCGAGCTCATTAACGATCTTTTGGAGATCGAACGCTTGGAGTCTGGACGGATCGAGTTCGAGTTTGTCGAGCTGAGCTTAGAAGAAGTGCTCCAGAACGTGGCGCGATCTCTTCAGGTCAATGCCGAGCAGAAGGGGTTAGAGTTCATCACGGAGATCGCGTCGGGCCTGAAGGTGCGCGGGGATCGCGAGCGCCTCGCCCAAGTCTTCTTGAATCTGCTCAGCAATGCGATCAAGTACACGCCCGCCGGCACTGTCGAACTGAAGGCCTATCGAGAGAACGATACGGTCGTCGTCGCGGTGCGCGACACGGGCATCGGGCTTTCAGAGAGCGATATGCAGAAGCTCTTTCAAAAATTCTTCCGGGCAGATAACCCCTACGTGCGCAAGGCCGGGGGCACGGGCTTGGGGCTCTCTATCGCCAAAGCGATCGTCGAACGTCATAACGGCACGATCACCGTGACGAGCCAACTCGGCCAGGGGAGCACGTTCACAGTGCGCTTGCCTGCGCTCGCTCGGCCTGAGGCTGAGCGCCCCTTGGTCTTGGTGATCGAAGACGAAGTCGCCATCGCGCGCCTGATAGCGACTTATATCGAGAAGATGGGCTATCGCGCCGTGACGGCCTACTCGGCGCGCGAGGGCTTCGAGCGCGCCGTGCAGCTCAAGCCACACTTAATTACGCTTGATGTGCTCATGCCCGATCTCGACGGCTTTGCGCTCATTCAGCAGCTCAAGAAGCACCCGGAGACGGCGCACATCCCCGTGATCTTTCTCTCGATTGTGCAAGATAAGCAACAAGGGCTGCGCCTGGGCGCCTCGGCATTTCTCACCAAGCCCATTGACGAGCGCAAGTTTTATGAAACCGTGCGAGCCCTGCTCGAACCCCATGGCCAACCCGTCTTGGTCGTGGACGACGACCGCGACTACGCCCAGCTCTTACAGAGACTGTTGCAGCGCCAGGGCTTTTCGGTGGAGATCGCCCTCGACGGCGACGAAGCGCTGCGCAAGATTCGCAGTAAACGCTATCAACTCGTGATCTTAGACAAGAATCTGCCGAAGCGTTCCGGGCTGGACGTCTTGCAGGAGATGCGCCGCAGCAGCGCGCTCAGCCGCGTGCCGGTGATCTTCATCAGCGGCTCGGCGCACGCTGAAGAGGC
>CAZODX010000009.1:15433-17312 GCA_964578715.1 uncultured Thermotogae bacterium
GAAGAGGCAGCGCAAGCGGCGCAGATTCTGGGAGCGAAGAAGTTCTTGAGCAAGAAGCTCGCTCCGCAGACTCTTGTCGAAGAGATCGTGAAGTTTTTGGAGGAGAGCCAGCCCGGCCACTGAAGGGGCGGGCTTGGAATGACGAAGCCTGCTTCACGCAGGCTAGCCCTTTCTCAGGTGAACTCACAGATTGAGGATGAAACGCATCTTACTGGCTGAGGACGACGCGCAGATCGCGCGGCTTGTGAAGTTCAAGCTCGAACGCGAAGGTTTTTCTGTCGAATGGGTCGAGGACGGCGCGGAGGCGCTGCGGCGCGTGCGCCAGGATCACTTCGACTTAGTGCTGCTCGACGTGATGATGCCCGGCCGAGACGGCTTCGCTGTGCTCGCTGAGTTGCGAGCCGACCCACAATATCGTGATCTTCCGATTGTGATGCTGACGGCGCGCGCGGCAGAGCGCGACTTACAGCAGGGCGCCGGTGCGACCGATTATATCGTCAAGCCCTTTGAGCCGGCTTACTTAGTCGAGCGCGTGCGCGCGATCTTAGAGCAATGAAGCCGTCTTCGTCTGTAGTTTGGCTTGTCTTAGGCTGCGCGCTTGGTGTGATCTCGTTTGCGTCAATTTGGATCAGATGGGCCGAAGCTCCTCCGATCTCGATAGCCGTCTATCGCGTCGGCCTCGCGGCGCTGCTCCTGACCCCCATTGCCTTGAGCACGCGCCGCCCACAGCTTCACGCTTTGACCCCGAGCGATCTGCGCTACGCGCTGCTTGGCGGGGTTTGTCTCGCGCTGCACTTTATCTTTTGGATCAGCTCTTTGGAATTCACCTCGGTTGCTAGCTCGGTCGTCTTAGTGACGACTAATCCGATCTTCGTCGCGCTGGGGTCGCATTTTTTTCTGAAAGAATCCGTCACGCTGAGTTTGATCGTCGGGATCGTCGTCTCGCTGGTGGGCGGGGTCTTGATCGGCTATGGGGATTTTCTCGCCGGGCCGAATGTGCTCCTTGGGGACGGGCTGGCGCTGTTGGGAGCTGTGATGGCGTCGGCGTATCTGCTAGTGGGGCGGCGCCTGCGGGCGCACACGGACTTAGTGACATATATCTTCGTCGTGTACGGCGCGGCAGCGCTGGTGCTCATAGCGACAGCGTTGCTCTTGCGCCAGCCCTTGTGGGGATTTCCTCACGAGACGTATCTCTGGCTTGTCTTGTTGGCGCTCGGCCCGCAGCTCATCGGGCACACGAGCTTCAATTGGGCGCTCAAGCACCTGCCCGCCAGCACCGTCGCTGTGATTATTTTAGGCGAGCCGGTGGGCTCGACGGTGCTCGCGTATTTTTTGCTGGGCGAGCCAGTCACGGTGCTCAAGGGGCTTGGCGGGCTTTTGATCTTAGTCGGAATTTACTTGAGCAGCCGCCGTCAGTGATTCTGTAAGAATTTTAAGATCTCTTGTGTCGTCTGGTCGTTGGGCGCACCAATGTTCGTGATGATCGTCACGTGGTCCCTGTTGGGGATTTCCGTGATCGTGGCTTCGTTCTCGTGCTGTCTCAGGAGAGCGAGCAACTGCTGCGCTTGTGCGCCCAAGCCGGGGAAGTCAAACTGCGCATAGAGAATCAAGAACGGCGGCTTGTTCGGCCCCACGTGCGTGATGGGCGACGCGTCGCGGCGCTGTTGCGGATCTGCTCCAAAGACGATCTGATAGACATTAAACGGCCCTGGAGGCTCAACCGTCACGTCGTAAATCCCGCTTATGGGGATCGCGCCTCGAATTGCTGCGAGCGACAGTCCGTGCGCTTGAAGATACTTCTCATCCAGTGCTAAGAGGGCTGTCAGATGCCCACCCGCAGAGTGCCCCATCACGAAGATCTTTTCAGGATTTCCCCCGT
>CAZODX010000010.1:0-4090 GCA_964578715.1 uncultured Thermotogae bacterium
GGTTCCAGCTTCGGCAGTCGAGCCACTCAAAGAAGACGAGATCTTGCACGTGCGCCCTCTTAGCTTGGTGAAGTCTTCATGAAAGTTTTGCTCATCGGCTCTGGCGGACGCGAGCACGCCCTGGCGTGGGGCTTGGCACGGTCTCCCAAGCTCTCACAACTCTCCATCGCCCCCGGCAACGCCGGCACGGCACGGCTCGGTCAGAACGTCCCTATCAGCGCCGAGAATCTCTCTGAGCTCGCTGAGTTCGCCCGAAGAGAGAAGATCGACTTAACTGTCGTCGGCCCGGAAGCTTCCATCGTCGCCGGGATTCGCGACCTCTTCGAGAGAGAAAATTTAAGAATTATCGCCCCCACGCAGAAAGTTTCTTTTTTAGAAGGCAGCAAAGTCCAAGCTAAAGCATTTATGCACAAACACGGCATCCCCACTGCCCGTCACGCCAGCTTCGAGAGCTATGAAGACGCCCAAAAATTCGCGCGCACGATGCAGACTCCACTGGTGATCAAAGCCGACGGGCTCGCTGCCGGCAAGGGCGTCGCCATCGCGCACTCGCACGCCGAAGCCGAGCAGATTCTCACAGACTTCATGATCGCCAAAAAATTTGGCGCAGCTTCGCAGCGCGTCGTTATCGAAGAGTTCTTAGTTGGTCAAGAGTTCTCGCTCTTTGTCGCTTCAGATGGAGTTTCTTGGAAGCTCTTGGGCACGGCCCAAGACTATAAAAAGCTGCTTGACGGCGACCGCGGCCCCAACACCGGGGGCATGGGCTCGATCTCCCCTGTGCCCTGGCTCACAGAACAAATGCTTCACGAAACAGTGCAGAAGATCGTAGCGCCGACGTTTGCCGCCCTGCGCGCAGAGCATCTCAGTTATGAGGGCATTCTGTATTTCGGGCTGATCTGGACGGAGCGCGGCCCGTATGTTCTAGAATATAATGTGCGCTTCGGCGACCCGGAGACCCAAGTCCTCGTGCCCAGATTTGACTTCGATCTGCTTGAGCTCTATGGGGCTATCGCTGAGCGTCGGCTGAACGATTTTGAGACGAAACTCAAGCCCATCAGCGCTGTCTGTGTCGTCTTGGCATCGGGAGGGTACCCGGAGCATTACGAGAAGGGCTTTCTGATCGAAGGGCTTGATGCTCTCACAGACCCCAATGTGCTGATCTTTCACGCGGGCACGGCCCTCAGAGAGAGCAGAGTTGTGACCTCTGGCGGGCGGGTGCTTAACGTCGTGGGGCTAGGCGCTTCGGTGAGCGAAGCGCGCGAGCGCGCTTATGCGGCGATCAAGCAGATTCACTTCCCCAAGATGCACTATCGCACGGATATTGCAGCTCTCTAGACTATCTCGATTGCGATCTCGCTTGTGCGTTGGATATAATAAGACCCTATGGCCGAGATCGAACTGAAAAGAATCTCTGAATATATCTGGGAGATCCCCCCAACGGGCGGGATGCGCGTCCCGGCACGCGTCTTCGCCAGCGAGAAATTATTAGAAAAAATAAGAGAAGACGAGACGCTGGAACAGGCCCGCAATATGGCCTATCTGCCAGGAGTGCACAGCCCCGTCTGCGTTCTGCCCGATGCCCATCAGGGCTATGGCTTCCCTGTGGGAGGCGTCGCGGCGCTCGACGCCGAAAAGGGCGTCATCTCCCCAGGAGCGATCGGGTTTGATATTAACTGTGGGGTGCGCGTCTGCAAGACGAACTTAACCTACGACGACCTCAAGGGCAAAGAACAGCTCTTGGTCGACACGCTCTTCAGCGAGATCCCCACGGGGATCGGCGAGGGGTCTATCGTCGGGAAGCTCTCCAAGGACGAATTAGACAAAGTCGCGGTGCAGGGGGTGCAGTGGGCGCTGCGCCACGGCTACGCCGTCGAAGAAGACCTTGAGCACTGTGAAGACAACGGTGTGCGCCCCGGCGCTGATCCCGATGCCGTCTCCACCGAAGCGAAAGAGCGCGCCCAAAAACAGTTAGGCTCGCTGGGTTCGGGCAATCACTTCCTAGAAGTCCAGCGCGTCGCGGAGATCTTTGACGAAGACGTCGCCCGGGAATTTGGGCTCTTCAAAGATCAGATCGTCGTGATGATCCACTGCGGGAGCCGCGGCTATGGGCACCAGATCTGCACAGATTATCTCAGGCTGATCGAGCGAGAATTTCGTGATCTCTTGAGCTCGCTGCCCGATAGACAGCTCGCGTGTGCCCCTGTGCACAGCAAGCTCGCCCAAGACTATTACGCCGCGATGAACTGCGCGATTAACTTTGCTTGGTGTAACCGTCAGATCATTATGCACAAGGCGCGAGAGTGCTTTGAAAAAGTCTTTCGCGCGAGCTGGCGCGAGCTGGGAATGCACTTGCTCTACGACGTCGCGCACAATATTGGCAAGCGCGAGACGCATCGCATCAATGGGCGTGAAGTTGATGTCTATGTCCATCGCAAGGGGGCGACGCGGGCCTTCCCCGCCGGGCGACCCGAAGTGCCGGAAGCGTTTCGCAGAGTTGGTCAACCCATCATCATTCCGGGCTCGATGGGCACAGGCGGCTATATCTTAGTGGGCACAGAAATCGCGATGCAACAGACGTTCGGGAGCACGGCCCACGGGGCCGGACGAGTCATGAGCCGCACCAAGGCGACGAAGCAATATAGAGCCGACAATCTCATTGCGGAGCTGCGCGAGCGCGGGATTTACGTGCGTGGGCAAAGTCGCGCCACGATCGCCGAAGAAGCCCCGGGGGCGTACAAAGACCTCGACGAAGTGGTGCGAGTCAGCCACGAAGTTGGGATCGGCCGCAGAGTCGCGAAGCTTCTGCCCGTTTGCAATATCAAGGGGTGAGGCCGTGAAAGAGACTATAAATGTCGCCGAGATCGCGAGGGAACTCCATCTCGATGAAGAGGAGCTGCTGAAACACGCCTTGCGTGATTACCTGCATAATAGATTGAAAGAACTCGCTACCGAAAGACGAGCGATTTGTGCACGTTTGGGAGTGAGTGGGCTATCTGAGTTAAAGCGTCGTCTCAAGCAAGGCCAAGTCAAAGAAGAGAAAGTTTTTGAAGACTACCAACGCTTAGACTGGCTAGAGTATCAACTGGGGCTTATCCGCCGCTTTCTCCGCGCAACCCGATGGTAGATTTTGATGCGCTGGCTGAGATAGCGTTAGTAGAGTTTCCCGAGATTGTCGGCTCGTGTAAGACGCTAGAGAACAAGCTACGTGTCTATCTTCGTGATAATAGCTATATAGACTTCTGGTGGGGGATGAAGCTTCCAGGGAAGTTTGCCTATCACTGGGAGAGGCGTGCGCTCGATGGCAATATTCCCGACGCTCGCTGGAAACGGCTAGCAACATTCCCCAAGCATTTTCACAGCGGGCACGAAAGCGCTGTGGAAGAGAGTTCCGCCCCAGCAGAGCCTGAAGAGGGGGTACGCTTCATGCTGCGTTTCGCGCGCGATTATCTGAGGGGACAAAAGCGCACATGACTGGGGGTAGGATTGCCAAGCTCGTGCCTGTCTGCAGTATTAAGGGCTAAAAAACACAAGGGCACTGGGAAGCCCCAGTGCCCTCACCAAGCCGTCCAAGCTTTATCTTACTTCTTCTCTAACAGCCAAGTTCGCAGAATAGCCGAGGCGTCGATCTCCGCGCCGCTGATGTTCTTGCGCGTCGCGATGATGTTCTGCAGCTTGTTCAGCCACAGCGGCACCAGCGGCACGTCGCGGGCGACTAACTGTTGGATCTGCTTGTAGATCGCCATGCGCTCGGCGTACTTGGCGGGATCGACCAAGCTGCGAGCCTTATCAAAGAGCGCCTTGTACTCCGGGAATGCCGGATGGCGATTGAGGAACGTCCCCAGCCCTTCGGGGTCGTCTACCAGCCACGGCCCAAGGAAGTTATCCGGGTCAATGAAGTCCGGGAACCACCCAAGCGCGAAGAAGTCCATCTGTCCGGCGCCCAGGCGCTGGAAGAACGTGACGCGCTCTAGAATCTCGATCTCAACCCGGAAGATCCCCGTCTCTTCCAGCGCGCGAGCGACCACCAGCGCCACGTCGCGCTCGGTGTCGCCGTAGCGCGTCGTCGCAGGGAACTTAATGCGCAACGGCG
>CAZODX010000010.1:4100-17289 GCA_964578715.1 uncultured Thermotogae bacterium
GGCGGGTTCAGCCCCTTCTCTTTGAGATACTCTTCAAGAAGCTTCTTGGCCTCGGCGACGTTGCGGTCGGGCATCGCCTTGATATACGCATCCTTGAAGCCTGGCGGCACCATGCTGTAGAGCGGGTCGTTGATCCCTAAGAAGACCTGTTTGACGATCTTATCACGGTCCACAGCGAGGGCGATTGCTTTCCGGACACGCACGTCGTCAAACGGCGGCCGCGTGACGTTGATCACCAAGTAGCGAATGTTGAGGCTCTCCCCGCGGATGACGTTGACGTTGGGGTCTTTCTCGAGGGCTAAGACATCTTCGGGGTTGAGCGTGTGGAACGCGATGTCAATGTTGCCCGCGCGCAGAGCCGCAGCGAGCTGGGGCGCTGCGCCCTCGGGGAAGAACTGCGTGATAATTCTGGGCGTCTTGGGGAATTGTGCTTTGTTCCAGTACTCGGGGAAGGATTCATAGACCGTCTGCTTATCGGGGTCCCAGCGGGCGAGCTTGTAGCGTCCGGTGCCGGCATATTGCCCACTGGCGATCTTGTCCGCGGGGGTGGACTTGGGACTCATAATGAACGCACAAGCACAGCCGGCCAGGCGCGGCAGGAACGTCGCATCCGGCCCCTTGGTCACAATCTTCACCGTGTAGTCGTCGACCTTCTCAACACTGACGACGTCGTACATGAGGGCTTCCCAAGCGCCGTTGGGGCCGTTGAGTTTCTTGGCACGGTTGAGCGAGAAGACGACCGCATCGGCGTTGAAGTCCGCCCCGTCCCAGAACTTCACGCCCTTGCGCAGCTTGAACGTATACTCTTTGCCGTCAGGAGAGACCGAAATGCTCTCTGCCAGATGGGGGACGACTTTAGCTGTCCCACGCTCGAAGTCTACAAGCCCCTCAGAAGTGTTCTGGAAGACGTGCCACGTCCAATAATCATACGAGTCGGCTACGTCCAAGGTCGTGATGCCGTCGGTCGTCCCGATGATGATCGTGTTCTGCTGCGTGGACCCAGGAACCGTGAGGAACGCTAATGCGCCGAGAAGAACACTGAGTACGAGAAAACGTGCTTTCATCTTTTACCTCCTCCTTTGGTTTTGGCGATGCGTGAAGATACCCTGCTGTGCAGTCCTGAGATTGACCACCTCCTTTACGGGCAAACTTAATTATAGCCCAGTCGAGCGCAAAAGGGAAGTCCCCCCCTACATCCGCTGGCGCCGCCGGGGATTTAAAAGATCGTTCAGCCCCTCGCCGATCAGCCCAAACCCCAAAGATACTAACATAATCATTAACCCCGGGAAGGTGATGAGCCACCAGTGGCCACCCTGTAAGAATTTTTGACCCTTGTTAATATCAATGCCCCAATCGGCCGCTGCCAAGTCATTGGGATCGAGGGTAGGCGACAGCCCTAGCCCCAAATACGACAGCCCCGCTTCAGTTAAGATCGCATCGGCGATATTGAACGGGATAATAGCTAAAACGGATGTGATCGTATTTGGGGCGATATGACGCACTAAAATGCGCAGGTGCGACGCTCCCAACGAGTGCGCTGCCGCGACGAATTCTTCTTCGCGTACCTGCAGCACCTGGCCGCGCACCACACGATAATATGTCGGAATATAGACTAAAAAAATCGCCAAGATCATATTGAGAATGCCGGGGCCCAGCATCGCCACGATCGCGATCGCTAAAATCAACGAAGGGAAAGAATAGATTGCGTCCATACAGAGCGAGAGCACGCGATCTACAAAGCCCCCAAAATACCCGGAGATCCAACCGAGCACCACCCCAACCGAGAGCGACAGCAGCGCCGAGACAAATGCGACGAGCAACGGCACGCGCCCGCCATAGATGACTCGACTGAGCATGTCTTGCTCGATATTATCTGTTCCCATGGGGTGTTCCCAACTCGGCGGCCTGAGCAGATGCCCCTCAATAGGCTCGGTGGGGCTGTGCGGAGCAATCCACGGCGCGAAGATCGTCATCCCCACAATCAGCCCTACTAAGATCATCCCCACCAGCAGCAGCCGACTTCTCCAAATGTATCGCATGGTCGTCAGTAGCGCACCCGCGGATCTAAGCGCGAATAAAGAAGATCAACGATCAGATTCACCGTCGAGATGAAGAGCGTGATGAAGACGACCGTTCCTTGGATCGCCGGGTAGTCCCGGGCATTGATCGCCCGCAAGAGATACTGGGCTAATCCCGGCCAATTGAAGACTGTCTCAGTTAAAATGGCCCCGCCGAGCAGCAGGGCAAACTGCAACCCCACGACCGTGACAATGGGGATCATGGCGTTGCGCAGGGCGTGAGAGATGATGACGCGATGCTCGGGAAGCCCCTTAGAACGTGCAGTCTTCACGTACTCTTTGTCTAACACTTCGAGCATATTCGCCCGACTGATCCGCCCTACGACCCCTGACAGCACCACCCCCAGGGTGATCGCCGGCAGGGTGAGATGCTGCAAGACCTTCACGAGAAGCCCAAAATCCCCGCGAAGCACACTGTCTATGAGATACAATCCCGTGATCGGCTCAAACGACAGCCCCGTGATGGGATCGAGCCGACCCCCCACAGGGAAGATCTTGAGCCACACGGCAAAGATGATCTGCAAGATCAACCCTAACCAAAAGATCGGCATGGCAAACGCAATGACGTTCAAGAGCCGCATTCCGTGATCGAGCGGACGATCGCTATGGACAGCCGCACCTACCCCTGTGAGCAGCCCGATCAGCACGGCGATCACCATCGCGGCGAGAGCTAGCTCCAGCGTCGCCGGGACTTGGTTGAGAATCTCTTGAAGGACGGGCTTGTTGGTGCGCATGGAAATCCCAAAATCGAGCCGTGCGATCCCGCCAACGTAGTCAATATACTGGGTGAGCAAGGGCTTGTTCAGTCCCAATTGCTCTTGGCATCGCTGAATGTCTTCAGAGCGTCCGCGGCCCCCATAGACGACGATGCAGACATCTCCAGGCATGATCCGCAACACCACAAAGACCGCGCTCAGCAAGATAAAGACCATCGGAACGGTCAAGGCCAAGCGCGTGACGGCATATTGCCAAAAACTCATCAAAAATCAACCCTGCTCTTTTTTGTTTGCTCATGTGATTATACGGCGTGTCGCTCCCCTCGTGCAAAAGCTTCACGCGCGGCGAGCGTAATGGACGCTACCAAACGCCTCTTGCCTTTTGCCCCAGACGGCGTTATAATGAGCCATCTTGCAACCGACAGGAGGTGGCAACGGTGATCATCATTGATCCGGTGTTGGTGCTGCTCTTCGCGTTCTGGCTCGTCTTCCTGACGGCGCTCATCGTCTTCTTGGCCGGCTCGGGAAGCTAACGAGTCTGAAGAGTGCATCTCAGGAGGCCGTCATGCGTAAGATAGCATTGTTGGGGGTTGCGCTCGCGCTCGGCGTGGCGCTCCCTGCTCTTGGGCAGAGTGCCATCGAAGAGCTCGCCAAACAACAGATCGCCCAGAAAACCGGGCTCGATCCAAATCTTTTAGCGACACTCTTCGTCACCGATGGGGAGAATCAGTTTATTCTGGCGTTCGTCTACGTCACCGAACAAACCATGCAGAGCCAGCTCAAACCCGAGCTCAAACAAGCGATTGCCCCCTATGTGAACAGACGCGCGCTCTTGACATTGCTCGCCCCGGCGAAGACCTCGTTCTTCGATCCGTTACGGATCAATTTTGAGCAGGGGCAGGCGCGCTTCTTGCTCTCGGCGCAGTCTATTATCAAAGTCACTCCGGACTTTGGCGCAGGGCAGTTCGAGTCGGGCACGGTGAGCGCGGGGATTCTGTTACTCAACGACGGGATCGACTTGAGCAAGCCGTTTCGGATCTATTACGGGGCGCAGTCGACGGTCTTCTCGTTAACGGGCGAGACGCTGCCGGCGCAGCCCAACCCGCTGCTGGAACTATTATTATTTCTGCAGTTTCTGTTTCTGAATATTCTGTTATTGTTCTTAATCCCGTTCTTGTTGGGGCTGTAGGCCGTCTATTGTGACCATAGAGCGCGCAGATACTCGCGGCGCATCAGGGCAATGTGCTTGATCGAGATATTCTTCGGGCAGACGGCCTCACACTCCCCATGATTGGAACAATCCCCGAATCCCTCTTTGTCCATCTGTTCGACCATGCGCAGCACGCGTCTGGTGCGCTCCGGTTGCCCCTGAGGCAAGAGCGCTAAATGCGCGATCTTGGCGCTCACAAAGAGCGATGCGGACGCGTTGGGGCACGCCGCAACGCACGCCCCACAGCCAATGCACGTGGCCGCGTCGAACGCCTGCTCGGCGATCTCTTTGGGGATGGGAATGCTATTGGCATCGGGAGCGCTCCCCGTATTGACCGAGATATACCCTCCCGCGGCCATGATTCTGTCGAATGCGCTGCGATCGACGACGAGATCTTTGATGACCGGGAAGGCCCTGGCGCGGAAGGGCTCCAGAGTAATAGTCTCGCCGTCTTTGAAGTCGCGTAGATACTGTTGACATGCGGTGCGGCCGCGCTTGGGGCCGTGCGCCACGCCGTTCACCAAGAACCCGCATGTCCCACAGATCCCCTCGCGACAGTCGCTGTCGAACTCTACAGGAAGCTCCCCTTGTTTTATTAATTGCTCGTTGAGCACATCTAATAACTCTAAGAGCGACATGTCCGGCGAGACGTCTCGCACGGTATAGGTGACGAACTTGCCCGGTGTCCGGGCGTTGGGTTGTCGCCAGATCCGCAGGTGCAGGGTCATCTTCTTGGTCATATCACTTATAGCTCCTCACCGTCGGTGTGACGAACTCGAAGACTAACGGTTCTTTATGGAGTTCGGGCTTGCTCAGGTCTCCTGTGTATTCCCAGGCCGCGACGTAGCAGAACTTTTCGTCGTTGCGCAGGGCTTCGCCGTCGGGGGTCTGGTACTCTTCGCGGAAGTGGGCTCCACACGATTCTTCGCGATGGAGTGCGTCGATGGCCATCAGCTCCGCGAGCTCTAAGAAGTCCGCGACGCGCCCGGCCATCTCCAAGTTCTTGTTGAGCATATTAGCGTCGCCGGGGACTTTGAGATTATTCCAAAACTCTTCGCGAAGTCTTCGGATCTTCTCGAGGGCTATCTGAAGCCCTTGGGCATTGCGGGCCATCCCGACATAATCCCAGAGAATCATACCAAGCTCGCGATGGAACTCTAGGACGGTCTTCTCGCCCTTGATGGACAAGAGCTTTCTCAGCCATTGGTCCACCTCGGCCAGAGAATCTTTGAAGGCGCTGTGCTCGGTCGTCACTTTGGGAAGGGTTGTATTGGCGAAGTAATCCCCAATCGTATAGGGTATGATAAAGTAGCCGTCGGCGAGGCCTTGCATGAGGGCGCTTGCGCCAAGACGATTCGCTCCGTGATCGGAGAAGTTGGCCTCGCCGAGCACAAAGAGCCCGGGGATCGTGCTCATTAAGTTGTAGTCGACCCACAGGCCGCCCATCGTATAGTGTATGGCGGGGTAGATGCGCATCGGGACTTTATAGGGGTCTTCCCCGGTGATGTGCTGGTACATCTCGAAGAGATTGCCGTATTTCTCTTTGATATACTCGATGCCCTTCTCGCGGATGGCGTCAGCAAAATCGAGGTAGACGGCGCGGCCCATGGGGCCGACGCCGCGCCCTTCGTCACAAACGGCTTTGACGGCACGAGAAGCGATATCGCGTGGGACGAGGTTGCCGTAGCTTGGGTATTTGCGCTCTAAGAAATAATCCCTCTCGTCTTCGGGGATCTCGTTGGGCGGGCGAGGGTCGCCCTTCTCTTTCGGAACCCAGACGCGCCCATCGTTGCGGAGGCTCTCGCTCATCAGGGTTAATTTCGATTGATAGTCTCCCGTGACGGGGATGCACGTTGGGTGAATCTGAGTAAAGCACGGGTTGGCGAAGAGCGCCCCGCGCTTGTGACAGCGCCAGATCGCCGTTGCGTTGGAATTCTTCGCGTATGTTGCAAGAAAGTACACGTTGCCGTAGCCGCCGGTGCAGAGCACCACAGCGTCGCCAACGTAAGGCTCCAACTCTCCAGTGATGAGATTTCTGCAGACTATCCCGCGCGCCTGGCCGTTAATAACGACCAAGTCGAGCATCTCACGACGGGGGTAGAGCGTCACGCGGCCGGCGTCCACTTGGCGCATCATGGCGCTGTACGCCCCCAATAATAACTGTTGCCCCGTCTGGCCGCGCGCGTAGAAGGTCCGCTCGACTTGCGCACCCCCGAACGAGCGCGTGTCTAACAGTCCCCCGTATTCTCGCGCGAAAGGCACCCCCTGCGCAACACACTGATCTATGATATTGACGCTGAGCTCAGCTAAGCGATAGACGTTCGACTCGCGGGCGCGAAAATCCCCGCCCTTGATCGTATCGTAGAACAGCCTCCAGACGCTGTCGCCGTCGTTCTTATAGTTCTTCGCGGCGTTGATGCCGCCCTGGGCAGCAATGGAGTGGGCGCGTCGCGGCGAGTCTTGAATGCAGAACGCCTTGACGTTATAGCCCAGTTCGGCCAACGACGCCGCCGCTGAAGCCCCAGCCAAACCCGTTCCGACCACTAAGATCGTATACTTGCGCTTGTTGGCCGGGCTCACTAATTTGAGCTGATCTTTATGCCGTGTCCATCGGGACTCTAGCGGGCCGCCGGGGGCCTTCGAGTCGAGCTTCATTGCTGTCACCATAGCGTGTCCGCTCCTAGAGAGAGATATAGACCCACACGGGAATCACAATAAAGCCGAGCGCCAGCGCCAAGGCGACCACCGCACCGCCGGTGTACCAGACCGGCGTCCAGCGCGGATGGTACGCCCCAAGAGACTGTAACGCGCTCCAGAACCCGTGCCTCAAGTGAAACCCTAAAAAGACCATCACGGCGACGTAGAGCGCGACATTGATGGGGTTGCTGAAGACTTCAACGACGAGCTTATGCAGGTCGCGCATCTCGACGCCGTCAATCACGACTGTATAGTATGGGCCGAAGCGAAACGTGATCACGTGCCAGATGACAAACGCCAGCAAGACGAGCCCCGTATAGATCATCGTTTGTGAAGAGAGCGTCTGGCGGCTTGTCCAGCCTGCTGAGCGATAGACACTGTATCCCTGAGGGCGGGCCTTGAGCTTATCCCAGTAGACCATCAGGGCGCTCCCGATGTGCACGAGAAAGAACGCCGCCAGCCCAAGCTCGGCCAGCGTGAGCAGCGGGCCAAAGCTGAAGAGAAAATGCGCCCAGCGGTTGTAGTCGTCGGGATTGCCCGTCAACAGTAATAAATTCTCCGACAGATGGACGATCACGAAGAGACCTAGTCCAATCCCAGTGACGGCGTTGAGGAATTTCTTAGCAACCGACGACTGAGGCCACCACCTCATACGCTCTCGTCTCCTCCTGGTCTCTTAATTTCGTAATTGTACTATGCTGACAGCCCTTTGGCAAAACGTTCTCAAAGATATACTACATAGACGGCGCGTCGGCAATGATCTGCGTCAGGGATGAAAAGCGCACGAAATTTGCTACACTATAACGACATGATCAAGCGCACCAAGATCGTCTGCACGATCGGGCCGGCCTCATCAAGCCCCGAGACGATCCGCGCGATGATCACCAGCGGCATGAACGTCGCGCGCATCAATATGTCTCACGGCACGCACCAAGAGCACAGAGAGACGATAGAGCGCGTGCGGGCCGTGGCTCACTCTTTGGGAGTGCCCGTCGCCGTCATGGCCGACACCAAAGGGCCGGCCATCCGCACCGGCGAACTCAAAACAGAAAAAGTCTTCTTGAAGCAAGGCCAAAGACTCACCCTCGTCGAAGATCCCGTGCTCGGCGATGAGACCCAGATCTCTATCAGTTACAAGGGGCTCTCGCAACATGTGCGCCCCGGCATGAAGATTCTCTTGGCCAACGGTGAGATCGAGCTCACAGTCTTAGAAGTGCACCCAGGGCGGATCGTCTGCGAGGTCCAGAATTCGCGCGAGCTGGGGGAGCGCAAGCGCGTCACCATCCCCGAGGTCACCCTGCCGGGCATTGTCCAGACCGACGAAGACGATATTCGCTTCGCCCAGCACGCCGGGGTTGATTATATCGCGGCGAGCTTCGTGCAGACGGGCCTAGATATCGATCATATTCGCAAGCTGTTAGGCCCCACCGATATAGAAATTATAGCGAAGATCGAGACGCGCGAGGCCGCGCGCAACATTGACGATATTATCGCAGCGTCTGACGGGGTGATGGTCGCGCGTGGGGACTTGGGAGTTGAGCTGCCCCCGGAAGAAGTCCCATTGTTACAGAAAGAGATCGTGCGCAAGTGCAATCGCGCGGGCAAGCCTGTTATCATTGCGACGCAGATGCTGAAATCCATGACGGAGAACCCCATGCCCACACGTGCCGAAGTCGCCGACGTCGCTAATGCCATTCTCGACGGCACGGACGCGATCATGCTCTCGGAGGAGACAGCCGTCGGGAAGTATCCCGTGGAAGCGGTGCGCATGATGAGCCGGATCGCCGAGCGCATCGAGCGATCTCCTGCGATCTATCATCGCTATGAGATGAGCGAGGGCACGGTGGCCGAAGCGATTGGGGAGTCGGCGTGTCAGATTGCTGACAGAATTGGCGCGGCGGCGATCATTCCCTCGACGACCTCGGGCTCGACGGCCAAATTGGTGGCGAAGTTTCGCCCCAAAGCCCCTATTATTGCGGTGACGTACACCGAACGGGTGCGCAACAAATTAGCGTTGGTATGGGGGGTCTATCCGGTGCAGGTCACGTTCTTTAAAGACACAGATGCGATGCTCAAGCTCTCGATAGAAGCGGCGGCCAAGGCGGGGCAACTCCCATCGGGCTCATTCGTGGTGATCACGGCGGGGGTGCCCTTCGGCGTGCCGGGGACGACCAATCTCATCAAAGTCGAAAGGATCTGAACGCTCTTCCCTTCCCTTGAAGCGCCTGAATGCCTTGGACAGTCAGTCGTCTCGTTCTCGTTGCATCAACCGAATCAAAGACAGCACCGTCAGCACCTCGCTTGCTCAGCAGCGTGGGGGCCTGAGCTGCGGGCACCGCCCAGACCCCTTATCGCTGCTTATTTCTGGCACGCGGGTAGGCGTTCCCTCTGCGTCTTGCAGATCGCCTCTAGCCCGAGCTTCACATAGGGAGCATAGGTACTATCGGGGAATTTCTCCTCAACGAACGCCTTCAGCTGGACTACCGTCTCGTTCTCCACGCGGAAGCTCCCAG
This sequence comes from uncultured Thermotogae bacterium, assembly GCA_964578715.1. Taxonomy (GTDB): domain Bacteria; phylum Bipolaricaulota; class Bipolaricaulia; order RBG-16-55-9; family DRXL01; genus JANXCC01. The sequence goes on from CAZODX010000010.1 coordinate 13,315, forward strand.
CCTCCGGGGTCAAGAACGGCTTGAACTTGTTATCCACAATGAACTGCAGCGCCTCCTTGTCCTTGCCCTCCGGCTCCACGACTTCGACTGCGATGACGTTAGACTCTACTGTCTTGCTGAGATCTGGTATAGCAAAGAAGTGAACCGCCTTCAGCTGGTAGTGGCCTACCGTAGGCATAGCGAAATCATTGGCGTTCACATCAAAAGAGACGAACTCGATCTCTTCCAGTTTCTCCCCCGGCTGTAGGGTGATAAGGGTATGCACAATATCTGCTCTGCTGGCGATCCTTAGGGATTGGGGCATATATAAAGTGAAAGCATCTCTCTCCTTAGCGATGAAGACGTGCAAGGTGGCCGCCCTAAATTGAAGGGAGAAAGTCCCGGTCTGAGGTTCCTTGGAAACATTGTGTAACGTTAACCGCAGCTGGATCGGCTCTCCCACCAGGAACCGTTGTTTCTGTCCTTGCAAGTCTGAGCTCATGATGGTCAGCTCGAGCTTTGGCTGCTCCTGCTGAGAGAGCAAGCGAGGAGTTCCACCCCCTACCAGCCAGAGCAACAGGGCTAATGCCAGCAAGCCCACACCATACAGCCAACGCTGCATCTTACATCGTATCATTGCAAACCTCCTTTGTCTTCGAGGGTTCCGCCGCCAGGTCGTTGAGTGCTTCGGATGCTATTGAGAGTGATATCGACGAAACTTTGAGGCTTTAGGCATCCTTGGTTCATCACACCGCCTTCATTCTCTATACCACCAAAGGCATGACCGACCTCATGGATCACTGTGGCCTGCAGTCCTGATCTACCTGGACCCTGGTCGAGTCCACCGCACGCATCTCGGTATCCCTCCACGTAAATAAGGGCAACGTTGTTATCGCTAGCTAGAAAGAAAGGAGAAAGGCCGACATACTTATTTTCACTATCTGGGTCGCCGTCAGAAAGCTCGAATGGGCCCTGGAAGGCGCTCAATATATAGACCATCCAGTAATCATTGGGATTATTTGCAGGGGTGACGCTCTGTCGCTTCGAATAATACTTTATGTCATTGGCTTCGTCATCTTCCGTATTGACATCGAAGGGGAAGTCCTGTTCGCCGGTCTTCCCGCCCCCGCCGTCGTCCACAGGGCGGATATAAGCCATAGCGAAGAGATTCTTGTCTTTGTCATCACTATCCTGCATCCAGTCTAAGTCCGGTAGTCGAGGCAAGTTTATGTCGACATCGTCATCATGCAACGTGAACTGTTCCTTAGCTTGCGGGCATAGGGTTGCTAGAGAGGCAACAGTCACTGTATCTAAGGTGTTAGCATGAATTGGTGGTTTAGCATCAGGATCTGGAGTCACTGTCTTATAGCTCAGCCCTGCGACAGTCAACTCGCCAGGAGCATATTGATCTACGTCTTCCAAGTCAGCTAATGCCACGCCTCCTCGTTGCAGTTGGGTCACTGTGGCTTCACAGCGATTTGGTAAAACTGGTGGAGGGGGGATAGGTTGCACGTTAATGATAGTACCAGTCACAGTGTTTCTACGAATGCCCCCCTGGTTAGGATTGTGCATCGAATCCCGCTCAACGTGCAATCGTCTCCACACCGTCAGCACCTCGCTCTGCCAGCTACTGTGCTGCGGCAGCAGTGCCAGCGGGGCTGCTCCCGCTTGGGCCGTCGCGATGCGAATGTCCAGCCCATGCTGCTGATTGTCTTGGTTGACCGCATCATTGAGGAAATCGGGATCGCAGCTGGCCAGCACCCGGAAGTTGTCCCCCGGCTGCTTGGTCACCTGGAAGTCCACGTCCTTGCTCTTGTCGTTCGCTTTGAATACGACCGTGGCCGGGAAGTATTGCACACCCTGAGGGTCGGTGAGAGCGTTCTGAGGAACCTCCACATCGGAAGCCCGCGCTACGAACCGTCCAGACTTGACGCCAGCGCTGCCTCGATTGTCCTCGTGCGGCGTGTAGCCGATGCTGGTATTGGGATAGGTGCCGGCTGTAGTGGCTGTATCGTTGGGGTCGAGTTCTGCGCTCTGAGAGGACGGGTCATCGACATCCAGAGAGCGTAGATAGAGCTTGAACTCGGAGGGAACGGGGGCCGACAGCGTCACTTGCAGGGTGACTTTGTCGCGGGCGGGCTGGCCCGGCGCAGGGGCCTCGGGGAAGACGCGTAAGCCGAACGTGCCTGAAGGATGTCTATTCAGGTCCGTATTCGGGTTATTAGGGTTTTTGTCAAAGGTCGCTTTCCCACTGAGGTTATTGCCCTGAGGCACCCACTCCATTTTCACAGCAATGACGGTGAGGGTCACCTTGTCGCCTTTCGGGGCTTTAGCGCCCCAGCCTCCAGCGGGGGCGAGCTCCAACTCCACGTCGCGGGGCTCAATGCTGCCAGCAATGCCTTCGATCCACAAGGTCTGGGGCAAGTTATTCATCGCGTATTGCACGGGCAAATTGACTTGGTTGCCCTTGGTTGGCGAATCCCAGAGCTTGATCTTGTTCGCCCCCTTGTTGGCTTGAAGCTTCACTTGGGCACCGGCCGGAGCTCCTGCGAGCCCCGGGATGACCAGCTGGACTAAGTCGTCCTCGTTCTTGCCTGACCCTCCGGGTCCGACGGCTACGTTGGTATCGTTGAGGTCAAATTGGTCGTCGCGGTCGTCGTTATCGAGATTTACGCACATCCAACTGCCGACGGTGGTCTTCTGCTGGCCGATGAGCGGTTGGACGCTTTGATCAGGAACTCCCGGCCTCGGCCACAGCTGCAGTTCTAGCTGCCCGGGATTGTTGGGATCGCTCTCCAAACAAGCGATGGCCTTGAGCGCCGTCTCCGTCAAAATCCCTTTGAGCTGGGCTTTGCCTGTCACGCCCGCAAGCTTGAAGCCAAACTTCTTGACTTGGACTTCCACGTGCTGCCAATCCGCGGCGGGAAGTGCCAAGTAAGCGGCATATCGGCCTATGGCGTCTGTGAGCCCATTTTGGGGCTGCTGGCTCCCAGGGGCTAAGCGATTCTTCGTCTGCGGGTCTTGGAAGGTGACCTCCGCCTCGGCGACAGGCTTCTTATCGGGATCGCAGGGTGGGGTGACCTTGCCCTCACCCACGTGCACGATCACCAAGACCCATCGCAGGCCCTGGGGCGGATCGCCCTTGGGCTTCTCCGGACACCCCGCTTGGGGGCAGGGATCTTGTTGTTGGTCCTGGCCGGGGGCGGGCAGCAGCCCCAGCCCCCAGCCGCCGATCACGATCATAAGTGCCATAAAGATCAACATCCGCAGATGCCGAACGCGCATGATCTACACCTCCTATTATACGCACAAGTCTTGGGTTTCTTCCCTGCCATATAGCTTCGTCCTCTCACTTGAGCCTCCCCGGTACGACTAGATCGCCTGTGCAGAGAAACTCTTGACTGCCTCTGACCCAAGTGTGTGCCCAGCTGGTCTCGAAGGGTTCAGTACCTTTGACGAGCACGGCCTCGCGGGGCTTGGTGAAGAAGCCGAAGGTGGCTGATTGACCCGGCATCACGCCGGTACCACTGGACTTATCCCACTCCGCACCCCTGGGCGGCGTGCGGCCGCAGCAATTCATCTCCCAGCCTGAAGGGCCGAACTGACCGCTGAGCTCTTCTACAGGGGTGTCGAAGACGATGTTGAAGCCGCTGAAGCCGTTGCCACCGGGTGGGTTGTAACTTAGATTGGTGACGATGTACTCCCACTTCCAGCGACCGTCAGCTTGAGCCGTGACGCGCACCTCGATTTTCAGCTGGCCCTTGGTGCTTGGGTCGGTCCAGGTGAAGGTCGTGGGCGTGCCCGGCGGCAGGGTTGTAGCCGTGAGCTGCAGCCCCACAAACAGCGTCTGAGGACTGTTGGCCGCTTCTGAGGAGCTAACGGTGATCTTTGCCCCTTGGTTCCCTTCCGGCAGCCCGGAGATATCTATAGTGACGGTCACTTCCGCAGATTCACCGGGCTTCAGAGAACCATGGTTGGGCTCGAGCTGCACCCAGC
>CAZODX010000011.1:0-1171 GCA_964578715.1 uncultured Thermotogae bacterium
TGCACGAAGACGCGCGCGCGCAGACCCTCAGAGAGCTCTGTGGCTACCCCCACGCGCCAACCCAAACTGTTCTCCCAGAGGCGCTGGCCCGTGCGCGTCTGCGTCACCGCCCACAGCGACAGCTCAAGCCAGTTCTGAAAGACTCTCCAGCTCCCATTCCAGCCAAGCCCAATCTGATGCGTGATAGACTCTTCTTCGTCGCGCCGATAGAAGAGCGATAAGCCCTGCTGGGTGTTCAAGCTTGTGACCACGGGCAGCGTTGCCGTCAGCGACTGATGGGCTTGCGGGCCATCTCGACTGATGAGAGCTTCTAAAGACGCCAAAAACACGCGGTTCTCATAGCGCACGTGATACGATGGCACCAGCGTCTTCCAGTTGAAGCCCAACAGCACGCTGTAGAAATGCTGGCGCAGCGCGTCGCTGCCAAACGTCAGTAGACTGATACTGTCCAGCCCCGGCAGGGGTATAAGAATCTGTGGCTCCAGCGACGGGCGCGGATCGTAGGGCGTGATGGGATAGTCTGTATCGGGGAAGCCGTCCCAGGGCGGAAAGGGCTCCGGCTCGATCTGCACGGGCTTCCAACTGTTGGGATCAGAACTGTCTAGGACTTCAAAGAACGCGCCGTCAGCAAGTCTGTATGCATAAGATTTAAAGACCCCATCACGATCTGACACAAAGAGCACGAAGTGCCCGTCGGGCGAGAACGTCGGGGTCATATCTACAGCGCGGTCGCGAGTCAGAGCCGCCAGCGTGCAGCTTTCGGCTGCAAGCTGACAGAGATAGATATCTTGAAACCCGCCGCGGCGCCAGATCGAGAGTGCAATGCTTGCGCCATCCGGCGAGATCGCGAACGAATCTATAAAATAATCGTGCATGGGGAACTCTTTCAGCGTCTGCATCTGTCGCGTCTGCAGATCGAACACGGCCAAGACCGGCCCCTGATCGCCCCAGCGGTGGCGCGCGACCAAGACCCTCTGTCCCTCGGGAAAGAGCGTAGCTCGATAGATGCGGGCGTTCTCGGTGAGGCGCGTCTCGCGCTTGGTCTTTGGGTCGTAGAGATAGAGATCGCCGAAGAGATAGGAGTGCTTCTGGATGTCGAACTTGACGAAGACCTTCTTCTCTTGGCTCTCCGCAGGCTTCGCCTGCACCGTAGACCGTGCCGCCATAGGCC
>CAZODX010000011.1:1181-4083 GCA_964578715.1 uncultured Thermotogae bacterium
GGCGAAGGCGAATGGACCAGGCGAAGCCTGGCGCCAAGCGCCGAAATATTCTGTCGTAATCGCTGCCTAGCCCCAGCGATATGGTCGCCCAGAGATCATTCGCTTGTAATCGGTGCCATTCTTTGAGAAACTCGGGGCCGAAGCGCTCTTCGAGAGAGCGTATGAATCTGTGCGCTCCCCCGATCCCAGCTCTCAGATCGGGCGGCGTGCTCAGGGCTTCTTCAGCGAGATACTCACCGATTCCCTCCAGAAGCTCCGCAGACTTGAGGTTCGGCAGCACGAGCTTGCCCAGCAGCGGGCGCAAGACCTCGGAAACACCAAAGACATAGTCGGCGCTCGCTAACTGAGCATAGAGCGAAAAAACGCTCTGCTGCACCCAGCTTGGGAATTTGGGGTTGAAGCGCTCGGCAAGATCTGCTTGGGCGACACAGATCGCGAGTCTGTTCTGAAAGATATCAAGCTCACGATGCACTGTATCAAGAGCGTCGCAGAGCACGATGTCGACCTTCTCTGAAAGAGCGTAGCCGAGTTTCGTCAGCACATACTGATAGGCATCTTCGGCGGCGACGGCGGCCTCTTGGGCCAGCCCTTCTAAGCCCGCTGGGAACGTCACGCGGAAGTGCTCGGTGTGGATCGTGCTCCAACGTAAGCTTGGCGCACCAAGCCGCTGCGCCTCTGTGATCCACGGCACGGCTAATAGTACGGCGAGGGCGACGACGATAGAGCGCATATCTTATTGTACGCGCTGGGGTGGGGGGCAGGGCAAACGACCTCAGGAACTTGTTAAGTGCTCCCCCGCTCGCTACAATCTCAGCTTGCTTATGGTGAGGTGAATTGCTATGCAGCGTTGGTTCTCTCTGCTGGTCTTTGGTGTTTGCGTAGTCGGTTGGCCAAGCTCTTCTGCACAGGCCCCGGATATCTCCGGGGCGTGGGCTCATCTCCAGGTCATGTCATCGCTCACCAATGCCCCCGTGCTGGGCACGATCAACCTCAAGACGCTCACGACGCTGCGCCTGGAAGTGACCCAGAAGGGCACCGATCTCTCGATTGTCTTCGAGCCGTGTGCCGTCGAGAGCGAGAGCAGCTCGCCGTTTTTTAAAGTGATCTTCCCCGAAGCGTTCGTCAAATATATGGGCATTGACACGAAACCGGCGCGGCTCGAATCTCAAGAGAACAGTTGGCAGCTCTTCCAGCCGCGCTACACGATCGTGCGGGGAGTGCGCCTGCAAGACCCCGAAAAAGACCCGCTGCCCACCGATCCCAATGACCCCAGAATCTTCGACCAAGACAAAGACGGCAAGCCGGGCATGACAATTCGCGTCAGTGTTTTGGGCTTCATTGAGGGCGAGATCTATATTATTCAAAGAGACTGGAACAGCCTGCGCAGCACGACGCTCAACACTATGATCATTGACGGGCTCATTCAATGGGGCAGTGAGCAGGTGGTCATCGGGGCGAGCAACCCCTTGCTCGCGAGCCAGAGCGAGAACGTTCCCGATCCTAAGCCGGAAAACAGTTACTTTCGCACGACGCGCATTGAGCCCAACACAACGTGCGAGCAGATCATGAAGAATCGCGAGAAACTCTTTGGTCGGTAATCGAATGCGCAGAAAGGAGATTTATATGAGATGGAACCGCTGGATCTTTGGAGTCGTCGTACTGGTCTTTGTCGCGTTGGCGCTGGCGGCGCGAACAGATCGGGCTGCACCCGCGAAGATCACGCCCTTCGTTCAGGCGGCGCTTGCTGAACACGAGCACGCCGACGTCTTGGTCATCCTCAAAGAGCACGCTCATCTCGGTGATACGCAGCACTTCATGACACAGTATGAGCGTGGGCGCTACGTCTACGAGACGCTCACGAAGATCGCGCGGCGCTCCCAGCAAGCCCTGCGCCACGAGCTCGACGCCAAGGGCATCTCGTATCGGGCACACTATTTAGTGAATATGATCGCTATTCCTAACGCCGACGCAGACTTAATCCGGACACTTTCTGCACGAGACGACGTGGCGCGCATCGAGCTCAACCCTAAAGTGAAAAAGCTCTCGCTGTACGTTGAGCCTGAGCAGGAGCAACAGACTACGGTGCTGTGGAATCTCCAGCTCATCAACGCCGACAAAGTCTGGGAGATGGGGATCACGGGGAGGGGCGTGATCGTCGCCGGAGCCGACACGGGCGTGGACTGGCTCCACCCGGCGCTCATCAATCAATATCGCGGCTACAGCGGCGAAGATGAGATCGCCGATCATAATTACAATTGGTTCGACACGGTAGAGAATTCTCCAGAGCCGCTTGACCCCGGCGATCACGGGACGCTTACCCTAGGGGTCGTCGTGGGCAATGAGGAGTCGACGCGTACAGGGGTGGCGTTCGAATCCCAATGGATCGCGTGTCGCAATATGGACTATGATGGTTTTGGCACGCCGGAGCGCTATATCGGCTGTATGGAGTTTTTCTTGGCGCCGTTCCCACTGGACGGCGATCCTATGACTGACGGTGACCCAAGCAAAGCCCCGCAAGTCATTAATAATTCGTGGGGCTGTCCGCCGCATGAGGGGTGCGAGCCGGATACTCTCAAAGAAGCCGTCGAGCATGTGCGCGCTGGGGGGATTCTCTTCGTCGCGGCGGCGGGGAACGAAGGGCCTAGCTGTAGCTCAGTCATGGATCCACCGGCGATCTACGAAGCGGCTTTTACGGTGGGCGCGACGACCCGCGATGACAAGATTGCGCATTTTAGCAGTCGCGGGCCGGTGACGATCTGGGGCACAGAGCAGATCGAGCCGGACGTGAGCGCGCCGGGGGTGGGGATTCGCGGCCCCATGCCCGGAGGGAGTTATCTCAGCGTCGGCGGGACGTCTTTAGCAGCGCCGCATGTGACGGGCATCGCTGCGTTGATATTGTCGG
>CAZODX010000011.1:4093-7093 GCA_964578715.1 uncultured Thermotogae bacterium
CTTTTGGGTGGGGCCGGGTAGACGCGCTCGCAGCGGTCAAAGCCGCGCTGGAAGCGAAATAGCTTACGGGTACGAGCCACCCTGCTCCGTCTTTAAGAATTCGAGTTCTTTGGGGCAGAAGGCCCCCTTGAGATTGGCGTCAGGCTCGCCGGGGCCGGGTACGATATTGTGTTTGCCCGCGATGTGCCCTTCAAAGCGCTGAGGAACGATAAGCCCTTGCATACACGCCGATATCTCGAGGGCAACCCCGTATTTCCCGTTTTTCGCGATCTTGTTTCTCTCTAGAATGACCGAGCTTTGCTGCCCTACAGCAACCCCGTGAAATTCGTTTTCGGTGATCTCGTCTTCAATAATAGACACATCGGCGAGGCCTTCTAGGGCAAGCCCGCTGCCCAGGAACTCGCCGCTAAAGATCGCTAGGAGCGCAAGAGCAAACGAAGTCACGCGCTCCTGCCGATGATCGCGAACCACAGAGCGCATGATACGAACTCGCAGGATCTGGTCGCGTACAGCCGTTCTTTGAGTGCCTTGGATCCATACCCCTAGTGCCCCTTGGGTAATCTGGCTCGATTCAACCGTGAGCTCACCTCCTCCTCGGACCTCGATTCCCAGTTCATTCTCAGCAAAATTCGTTTGAGCAATGGTTGCGGAAGCAGGCTCTTGCTGATATCCGGCAAGATCAGCGAACACCCCTGTCTCATGATGAGCAATGATACCGTCACTGAAGCGCAGCGAGAGCCCATGAAAGCGAATGCCATATCGACCGTTCTCGCGCAATTCGCTTTTCTCAACGACAAGCTTGGTGACGCTCGAGCCGGCCCAGAGGCCGGCGTTGGTGTTAGCGAGCATCTTCACACCATACAGTTCAAGCTGTTGCCGACCCTTCTCGGTGATGAGCCCGGGGAACCAATCGCCGTAAGGCGGCTCATCCGTAGCGACGATGCCCGCGATCCCATCTTGGAGCGTGACCCCTTCTAGGCGTAGCGTGGCGTCTCCGGTGACGACGATGACAGGGTCGAGGGTGTTGCCACGAAAGACCGCCCCGGAAGAGCGTATTTCAAGAGATTTATTGACCCACAGGCTTTCGTAATAGACGCCAGGGGGAATCTCAAGCACGGCTCCTGGGGGCGCTTGTTCAAGACGGTCTTGCCAAGAGTTGCCGACGCGCCCGCAGCGCTCGCCTCCATTATTGTTGCGAAAATCGTTGTTCTCATCACGGGTGAGCTGAGCTTTCGGGCCCAGGTAGAGGGCACAGCTGCTGTATCCGCTGATGCGATTTCCCTGGAGGGAGACTCGAGCAAGGCCGCTGACGACAACACCGTGGGGCTTTCCTCCTCTGAGCGTATTGGCTTGCAAGGTTGCTTGAGCCTCTTCGAGCAACAGGATCCCGAGCCCATGCCCTTCGGTAATCTGGGTGTGAACAATCGTGGCCTTGGCAACGCCTCGAACCGTAATTGCAGAATTTTCAGTCTCTCTTAAAAGATTCTGATGGAGAGACACTTCTCCGCTGTTTATGCTGATGCCAAACCAGTTGCGTTCAAATCTGTTATTCTCAATGACACCATGAGATCTTGTGATCTCCATAGCTGTATAATTATCAAAGAAGGCGTTGTCGCGAACGGTTGCATTCTGAGCGGACTTCATCGTGATGGCCACAAAGGTGCGCTCAAACGTGTTGCCCTCGACAACGACAGCAGCCTTACCAGAAATCTCGACAGCATAAGAGTCCTGCAAAAACGCGATAAGATCTTCAAAAGTGTTCTTGCGCACTAGTACTTTGGTCTGTGCACTTTGGGAGGCAATGGAGACCCCTTGCTTCCCCCTCCGAAAGAGGTTGGATTCGATAGTAATCAGAGTACCGTCGCTGGCAACCGTGATACCACTGTCGCTGACGAACTCGCATTCTTGGATCGAGGCCGTGGCTTTGTCCTTGAGAGCTATACCTAACTTCTCAGAGAGGAAGCGCACGCGCGTCGCTTCCAGATGGGCCGATTCCTCCGCGAGAATGCCTTGGCCCTGGCGCCCATCTATATTTGAGAAGAACTCGGACTCTTCGATCGAGAGCCGAGAACGTCCCCGGAGCTGCACCCCAAGACCATCGTTCGCCGTGAAACGGCTGGCAGTGACTACAGCATGCGCATCGTCGATGAGGACGAGCGCCGCGCCGCGATTGCGTTCAAATAGACTCCGTCTCGCTTCTAACCGAGCTTGCCCCATCATGAATACGCCCTCACTATCGTTGCCCTGCACCGTGCACGCATCTAGAACAAGCTGAGCTTGATCTTGAGCGGTAATGCTGGCTCGTCCGTGGTTCTCCGTGATCTTGCTCTGTATACAGCGCAGGTGGGCCGCATCGCGCACGAGTATTCCAGCAAGCGTGGCATCGCGAACCTGAGAGCCTTCTAGGGATACAGCCGCGTCGTCTTGGGCAATCAGACTGCGTGTGCCGTCATCAAGGATGATCCGGCGCAACGTCACATGTGCTGAGCCTTGCACACGTACGATAGGCTCTATAGGATTGCTGGCTCGCAGCATAACCGAGTCACTGAGGCCCTCCAGTACGAGATCTTTCTCTAGGACGAGCTGGGCACGGTAGATCCCTTCAGCAATCTGGATGGTTGCACCAGGAGGAGCTGCTGTGATAGCTTCTTCGAGCGTTGGGAAGTCTTGGGGCACGCGCAGGATAACTTGTTCTTGTCCCCAGGCGATGGCGACCGCGAGCGCGACGCCGGCGATTATCGAGATCTTTAAGGCTTCTTGAGGGAGTCTGGCACGCCGCATAGGTCTCCTTTCTTATTATCTCTGAGCTCGTTTTCAGATCCGGTGACCGTGCCGCGGAAGATATTTTCTTGCGGGGCTTGTTTGACGAGCTTGGGGTCTTGACATTGCTCATTCCAAACGGCAATTCCCCAGCCGCCGTTGCTCACAATACGATTGCCGACGATCTCAACTTCGGCAAGACCGATCAATAAGATCCCGTCACCGGCGTTAGCAGGGACG
>CAZODX010000011.1:7103-15449 GCA_964578715.1 uncultured Thermotogae bacterium
TGTTCTCGCGGAGCGCTGCTTGGATATGTTTGACGACGATCCCTGGGCCTTGGGAGGCCTCGATTCTGTTGCGCTCAGCTAGAGCAACGACATGATCTTCATCAAAGGTGCCAAGCTCCAGGCCAGCACCTCGGATCTCGGAGAAGATATTCTCGCGCAGCGTCACCTTACTGTATTCCCGTAAGAAGAACGGCTGGGAGACCCCGCGAAACGTCGAGCGCTCAATAGAAGCCTCCGCTTGATCCGTCACAGCGATCGCTCCTAAGAAGGCGCGCCCTTGTTCGGTGCCCTCAAATATACTCTCTTGGAGCACGAGCGTGGAGCGTCTGTCAAGATAAATTAAGTTATTGAGCTCCTGCCTAAGGCCTGTTGGAGCTTGCACAAACCGCGATCGGTGTACGTTCACGCGGGCTCGATCGGTAGCGGAGAGTTCTCCTCCTTGTTCGAAGAGGCTCTCTTCGATCTGAGCCTGACTGTCATCCCATAAGCTCACACTCCCTCCGCGAATAACGACATTGCGCAAAGAAACATGAGCTGATCCGTAGACACGAGCTAAATCTTGGTCTTCCTTGTCCAAGCTGAGAGTGAGGTTGTTGAAGCTGAACTGCTCCGCTTCGGTAAGCCCCATGATCATGGGGATCCCGTAGGTGACAGAGCGAGGGGTGAGGACCGTCTCGGTGGGGGTGCTCCCAATGCCACGGAGGTGGACGGGCTTATAAAGCAATAGGTTGTTTTCATAACGCCCTGGGGCGATCTCGACCGTCCCTGCGGGAGCAACGGCGTCAATCGCTTCTTGGAGAGATGGGTAGTCATCTGGGACGCGGACAAGGCTTTTGTCGGTTTGGGGCACCAGGGGGCGACGTAGCTTGGCCGGAGCGCGATAGCACAGATCTATCCCATTGTCATGCATCTCGTTGTCGCTTCCATCCACTCGGCCCTTGAGAACTGATATACCACATTCTTCGTTGTGTATGATCACATTCGATTCGATCTTCACCAGTTGGTTGGAGCCGATAGGTATCCCCTCCCTGCCATAGATTGAGATATCAATCCCTATCTTGGCACGCGTAATGTGGTTTCCGCGTATCTCGATGAGACCATCACTGGATATGTCCATCCCACGGGGAGAACCGATGATTTGATTATCGACCACAACAGCGGAGCAAGATTCGCTAAAATAAAAGCTTTCGCCCTGCTTGGTATTGCGCTCGAAGAGGAGATAAGCTGTGCCGGAAACGTCTATATCGAAACGCACGATTTCGTTCTCACGAATGTACGCCCGGCTGCGATGGCGCACACGCACTTTAGAGCCCTCAAATGTCGGAGCAGAGGCAAGACGATTCTTCTGGAGAGTGAGCTGGGCATCGCCCTCGAGCTCGATAACGCCCCCAAGGATCTCGCTATACTCGACGGTTCCTTGGGCTTGGGTGTAGATCGAAATGCTTGTACGGTTGGTCATCAACGTGCTATAGCTGACCATAAGCTGCGCACTGCCCCCCGCTGCTACCCCGACATCGTAATCGCTCATTACTGTGTTCTGGATCGTAGCCATGGCTTGGTTATCGACTAAGATCGCGCGCTCTCCTTTGGCAAAGGCCACGCCGCGCACGATCAGATGAGCTTGATCTAAAACAGTGATAGCTCTCCCCGAACTTTCAAATTGCTGGCGTTGGCCCTCAAAGCGCAGGTCTTCAAGGACAACTTGTGCTGTGCCCCGTATAGTCACGGCGAAGTCTTGTCGAGAGGCTCGCAGAGTCGTGAGCAGCCGTCCCGCCCCTCGCAGTGTTACAGGCTTATCAACAATGACGCGCTCGCTATATGTACCTGGCGCAATAGTGATGACGCTCCCTGGTTCTGCAGCTTGGATCGCGTCGGCAATCTTCTTAAACGGACATGTTGGCGGCCCCTGCGGGCAGACTGTGTACCCCTGCTGGACAAAGCTGCTGCCCAACACTCCACCAAGGACTATCAAGGCGAAGAGACGGAGGCCCCGCATCACGCGATCACCCTAAGATCATTATATCGTTTTACATCCCCATACTCAGATAGACCCGTGGGCTTGGCTCGCCCAGCCCTTGGGCGATCCCCACTCGCAGCGCCCAATTTAGGAAATACCCCGTCGTCAACGATAGACTGATCTCGGCACCAAAGCCGAGCTTGAGATTTTCCATATCGAGCGTCTTTCCGGCTAAGCCCAGGTCAACGAAGAATCCCCCACGAAGATCGTCGAAGAAGACCGGCCAATACCCAAGCGCACGCTCAATCGTCGCCAGTGGGAACCTGTACTCCAGAGACGCGATCAGGGCTTGCTGGCCCTGCTGGACTTTTTCGGCAAAGCCGCGCACCGCGAACTCCCCCATATGCCCGCCCACAGAAAAGCCGTCTTCGGCTTTTTCGGCGTCGCTCCAGCCGCCGATAAGTCTTATGCTGAGCGTGTGCGCCTCAACGATGGGGAGTCGAAAGATTTCACTAAGCGTCACCGTGAGTCGGCGATAAGGCTTGGCGTCGCTCGGGCTGATGAGCTCGCCCTTCACGGAGACGGAGAGCGTATCGCGCCACAGATCATCGCCCCGCACGCTCTGATATGTGTACTGCGCTGCGTAGACATCTTCGGTCCACGGGGCAGGATGCTCCGGCTCCTTGGCCGGACGATCTGCTCGATCGTAGCTTGCGCTCAGCCATTGCTGTTGAAAGATACTGAGTGCCAACGGCATCACAGCACTAATTCCCTGGGTAGTGCCGTCGCGAGTATCGCTCAGGGAGAGCGTCAGCACAGGCAAGATCTGAGCAAGCTCATAGCTGAAGAGATAGAAGGGCTTGCTGCGCTCGAAGTCCCAGCCTGCAACGATCTGATACGCCTGCTTGCCCAAGACGTCTTGGCCAAAAGTCACTGCGCCGACGGATTGGCCGTCGCTGAAGGGCAGCCAGAGCTTGGGCAACAGAATCGGGAATGGATCGTAGGGCTTGATGGGAAAATCTGTCTTCTGAAAGCCCGGCCATGTCGGGAGGGTCTCTTTTGTGATCGTGACGGGCTTCCAGCTTTGCGGGTCGAAGGGCATCAGATAGATATCATAGCCGTCGCTGCTGTAGCCCGTGAAGGCGATCTTCGTGCCGTCGGGGGAGACGGCGGGATCGAACGCGCCTGTCAGGGTGTTTGTCACTTTATAGAACGAGCCGTCGCTGAGCTTGTACGCATAGAGATTGGCGACGCGATGGTCACCCCTGTCGGAGCTGAAGAGCAGATACTGCCCATCGGGCGAGAAGCTGGGATCTAAATCTTCATCTTTGTCTTGGGTGATAGCTTTCAGCTCCCCTCCCCCTTCAGGAGAGACGTCGAGCAGATAGATATCTTGGTACCCGCCGCGGCGCCACAAGCTCACGGCGAGCGTCTTACCGTCGGGCGAGACGGCAAGAGAGTGCACCGTGACGCTGTTATCAGAAAACTCTTGGACCGGCGTGATCTTCCTCGATTGCAGGTCGAGCTTGGAGATAGCCGTGCTGGCGTCACGCCCGATGTGATGGGCAAAGTAGACCGTCTGGCCGTCGGGGGCGAAGGTCGCTACATAAGCCCGCGCGCCATAAGTGAGGCGCCGCTCGCTCTTCTTCTCTAGATCGTAGAGATAGACGTCGCTGAACGCGTAATAGAAGTCTTTGAAATCGAGCTTGGTGTAGAGCACGGAGCGCCCGTCGGGCGAGAAGGACGGAAGCTCTCCTGGGCCGAAGAGAATTTCGCGGTCGTGTTCGCCATCGGCGCCGATGAGCCTGAGTCCGGTGCGTCCCGGCCCTCGGTGACTATAGACGAGCTCTTTGCCGTCGGGCGACCAGGCGGGCTGCTCGCTCAGCCAGCCCAGGTGAGTCACGCGCACGCTTGCCGTGAGACCCTCGCGGCTGATCGCTTCGATCTCGGCAGAGAATTTTTGGCGCAGCCACGTGCGAAAGCCCGCGTAGACTTCGTCGGCGGGCTTGCCCAAAGATTTCTTTAAGATCGTATCAAAGTTGTCACCAAAGAAGAGCAACGAGAGCGTATTCATCACGCTTGCGGAGTTGACGTCGTTGAATCTTCTCATGCTCAGAGGGCCATAGGTCTCTTCGATATAGCGCAAAAACCAAGAGCTGAAGTTATAGACGAGCAAGCCCACCGGCGGCCACGTTGTGCGATTATAGTAGCGCGAGATCTCGTCGAATCTGGGGATCGTATTGTCCAAGACCATCTGGCGGACCATCATGATTGTATTGGCGTCGTTGAGGCGCGACTCGCCTAGGTGCTTGTACTTCTCGTAGACGGCGAGGCCTTCAATGAACGTAATGGGCTTGTTTGTGTTGGGCAGAACGATTCTCCCAAAGATTGAGCGCAGCAGCGCGTTCGTCCCTGTCGCGATGTCTAAGTCCATGATGTGCACCAGCTCGTGATAGACCACGACGCGAATCCAGCTATCCAGACGCACGTTGGCCCAGTCGGCAAGGCGCATCTGTGCGGGCCCAATGTAGATAGTATTGTGCGGGATGGGCGTCGCCGAGCCGACGATCGAGTCTATAAAGTCAACGATAACGATATACACTTTCTCTGTCGGGGCCTTGCCGAACTCTTTCTGAATGATCTCGTAGGACTCTTCGGCGACGGTCGCCGTCTCGTGGGCGATCTGCTCTAAGCCTTGATGGAAGACAATCACAAAGTGTGGTGTCTCCAACTGCTGCCAGACGAGCGCCGGGTCGAAGATCGTCACTTGGGCATAGCTTATGAGCGCACTGCACGCTATGAGCAACGCCGCGATGAGAAGACGACGCATCATAGGAGACCTCCTTCAGAAGTTAAAGAGAAAGTGAAACTGCCCGTCGCGGGTGAAGACGAAGTCCGCACGAGCTTGAGCGCCCATTTTGTCCAGCGAGAGCAGCAAACTCAGTCCCCACGAGACCAAGTTGCGCCAAACTCTCTTGCCCTCTTGTTCAGCACTGGGGAGCTCAAGCTTACTCACACTGCTCACTTGAACGAAGACGCCCCCTTGCACGAGCAACCCCAGTGATTGGGGCAGCAACGGCACGGGCACGGAGACGGTCATCATGTCGAAAGCTCGCTCGAATTTGAATGCCCAGAACTGATCACCCCTGAGGGTTTCGCTCTCGCCCTTGACGCCCTGCACGAAGATGAACTCAGGGAGATTGCCCTTGTTCTCCAGCGTGCCGTAGCTGACGCTGAGACTCAGAAGCTCGCGGCGCAGCGAGAGCTGAGTTTGTCTGTAGTGAAACTGTGAGGGCAAGACCCCAAGCTGCCACCACCCAAGAAGCATCTGCTGGGAGAAGTCCAGCTCGATCCCAAAGGGCAAGCGAAAGCTGTGTTTCGATTCCGACAGCACATAGGCGACGTCTGGGGGATTGGGATCTTCGGTCCAGGGCCAGAGCGTCCCGAAGAACGCGCTCACTGTAGATCGTGAGCTGCCCCCAAGTTCGCGCTCTAACCAGCTTTCTCCTCCAAGCCAGTCTCCTATGAGAGGCAGTCCCTTGGAAAGATCGAGCGTGGCTTTGAGGCCGGACTCGCCGATGCGTCCCAAGATCGCCGTGCGCGGCCAGTCAACCAACGACACTGTGACGCGATCCCACACGATAATCCCAGCTTTATAGCGAATTTTCTGGCTCTGCAGGCCGTAGGCCAGCCCCAGTGACGGCTCCAGCCACCCCCAAAATTTATAACTCCCTTCAGCCCCGAGTAGCAGCCCGTCTACGCTGTTCTCTTCGATGACGGGAGTGAAGCTCTGCGCTGCGGCAGGAAGCGATACCGCCAAGAGTGAAATTGCTAGGAAGACTAAGATCCTCATAGAACCTCCTTCGCTCTTTGTTGCCTATTGTAAAGCCTGAGCGCCTCGATAAGCAAATAGCCCCTAAATCCCTGACGCCACGGGACGCCGGTCCTATCAAGATTTCCGTTGCTTTGCTATGCTCAGAGCATGAAGCTCTCAGCACGCGAAATCGTTCAGGCAACAGATGGGGAACTTGTGCGCGGCTCCCCTGAAACGATCTGTGATGGCGTCTCTATAGACTCGCGCACGATCTGCCCAGGGCGGCTCTTCGTGCCCTTGAAGGGAGCGCACTGCGACGGGCACGACTTCATCGCCGATGCGTTGCAAAACGGAGCCGCAGGCTTTCTCTTTCGGCACGGGCAAGCTCTTCCTCCTTCATCAGCGGGGGTTGCAATTCGCGTGTGCGATACCCTCTGTGCGCTCCATGATCTGACCCGCTACGCGCTCAAAAAACTCAGCGCACCGGTCATCGCTATCGCCGGCAGCAACGGCAAGACCACAACCAAAGAGCTGATCTCATATATGCTTGCGCAGCGATTCCGCACCTGCGCCACGAAAGAGAATCAAAACACCGAGATCGGCCTGCCCCTCACCGTGCTCAACGCTCCAGACGACACAGAGCTTTTCGTCTTAGAGATGGGCACGACGGCGCTGGGCGATCTGCGCACGCTCTGTCAGATCGCGCCCCCTCGGATCGGCGTGCTCACTAGCATTGCCGAAGAGCATCTCGCGACGCTAGGGAGCCTTGAGCACGTCATAGAAGCGGAGACAGAATTGCTCGAAACTCTTCCGGCTCACGGGCTTGCTATTATCCATGGCGACAATCGCGAACTCCTTGCGATTGCGCGGCGCAAAGCTCGCTGCCGGATCGTCACATTCGGCTGTGCTCCGCACAACGATTTCGTCGCAGAAGAGATACGAATCTCGCGCACAGGAACGCACTTCTCTCTGAGAAGCCCGCTCTGGCAGAACGAGGTTCAGGTCTCGCTCCTGGGCCGACCGGCGGTGCTCGCGGCTTTAGCGGCGACGGCCGTCGCGCAAGAGTTCGGGCTGTCGTTCTCGGAGATCCGCCGCGGCTTGCTGGGCGCTCGGAGCGCCTGGGGACGGCTCCAACTTATCTCAATACCCGACACGGCGATTACCGTCTTGCACGACGCATACAATGCCAATCCCGCTTCGATGCGCGAAGCGATCGTGTGCGCTGCACAGATTCGCCAGCCCGACGAAGAGCTGATCTTCGTGCTGGGGGATATGCTCGAGCTGGGAGCGATGAGCGCGCGTGCGCATCGCGAGATCGGGAGATTGCTCTCTCAATTTCGTCCGGATCGGCTCATCGTCGTTGGGGAGTGGGCACGGCTCATTGGGGAAGAAGCGGCGCGAGTGGGCATTCTTACAGAGCATTTTGCGACTTCTGATGACGCTGCGCGAGCTCTCCCCTTGACATACGACGGAAGATGCTTTATCTTGCTGAAGGGGTCGCGCGGGATGCGCTTAGAAAAAATTCTCGAGATGCTTCCTCTTGACCCCATCAGCGTTTGTCATTAGACTAGAGCCGTCATGAGCGATGCGAAAACCCGCTTTGCCCTGCTCTCCGTGGGCGCAGCAGTGGCAACGCTAATTCTCAAATTTACAGCGTATGCGCTCACGGGCTCAGTCGGGATTCTCTCCGATGCCCTGGAGTCTTTGGTGAATTTGGCCGGTGCGCTCATCGCGCTGACGGCGCTCAAGATCGCCACGCGCCCCGCAGATAAGACCCATCCCTACGGACACGACAAAGCCGAGTATTTCTCCAGCGGCGTCGAAGGGACGCTCATTCTTGTCGCGGCGGCCAGTATCGCCTACGCCGCGATCAGGCGCCTGCTCCATCCCGTACCTCTAGAGCAACTGAGCTGGGGATTTGTCGTCACCGGCAGCGCTTCGCTGCTCAATTTTATCGTGGCCCAAGCACTGGTGAAGGCCGCAAAACGCTACGATTCGATCACCCTCGAAGCCGATGCCAAGCACTTATTGACCGACGTCTGGACGAGCGTGGGCGTCATCGCTGGGCTGCTGGCGTTGGCGGTGACGGGCTGGCAGTGGCTCGATCCTGTCATCGCGCTCGCCGTCGCGGGGCACATCGTCACGACAGGGGTCAATCTGGTCCGTCGCTCCGTAGACGGTTTGATGGACTACAATCTGCCCGCTGATGAGCTGGCTCGGCTTGAGAAGATTCTCAATGACCATCACGATCGGTTTGTCGCGTACCATCGGTTGCGAGCGCGCAAGTCCGGGCCGCGGCGTTTCATTGATCTGCACCTAGTCGTTCCCGGTGAACAGACAGTGCAGCAAGCTCATGATCTCTGTGAGCAATTGGAGATGGAGATCGAGGCTGTTCTCCCTAACGCGAGCGTCACGATCCACGTCGAACCCGCCGAAGACGCCGCCTCCTGGGATGAAGAAGAGCATCAGACTCTTGCCATGCGCTAAGCTTGCTCAGAGAGCGTTTTGAGCGCACGCTGTACCAAGCCCTTGGCCAACGGCACTTTGTACTGATTATCGCGCAAGGGCTGCGCCC
>CAZODX010000012.1:0-3689 GCA_964578715.1 uncultured Thermotogae bacterium
TCTGGCAGTTTATCGTCCCGGCGCTCTTTCCCCACGAGAGAAAGTACGCGCGCTACGGGTTTCTCGCCGGTGCAGGGCTCTTCTATCTGGGCGCCTTTGGGTGTCTCTTCTTCGTCGTGCCTGTTGCGCTGCGGTTCTTGATCGAGCTTGGGGGAACCTATCTGCAAGCGGCGTTCACCTTTGAGAACTATATCTCTTTTATCTTGTGGCTGATGCTGGGCTTTGGGGTCTCGTTTGAGCTGCCGATGGTGCTCTTTCTGCTGGCAAAGATCGGCTTGGTCACCCACGCCTTCTTGCGGGAGAAGCGCAGATACGCTATAGTAATAGCGTTCGTCTTGGGGGCGCTGCTCACGCCCACCCAAGACCCATTCACCATGATGACCCTGGCGATCCCACTGATCGCTCTGTATGAGATAACGCTGTGGGTCATTCGCTTGACTGGGAAGAAGACCGAAACCGAAATCGTACCCGATGAGGGAGGTTGAGCTATGGGCGTCAGCGACCTGGGAAAGGGCAAAGTGATCGAGTACGAGGGCGAACTCTGGATCATCGAAGAGTACACGCACATGAAGAAAGCTCAGGGCCGTCCTGTGGCACAGTGCCGCTTAAGAAACGTCAAGACCGGCAAGGTGATCCCCCAGAACTTCTTCGATGCCGCACCGGTCAAGATCGTTCAACTCGAAGAGCGCCCGATGCAGTATCTCTACAGCACCGGGAATCTTTACACGTTCATGGACTCCGAGACGTTCGATCAGTACACGCTCACCGAAGAGCAAGTCGCCGACGTCAAGCCCTACTTAAAAGAGAACATGGAAGTGTCGGGGCTCTTCTATCAAGGGACGTTTGTGAAAGTCGAGCTGCCCATCACGGTGGAGCTCCAAGTCAAGCAGACTGATCCGGGTGTACGGGGTGATACCGTCAGCAACGTGATGAAGCCGGCGATCTTGGAGACCGGCTTGGAAGTGAAGGTCCCGCTCTTTATCAATCCGGGGGACTGGGTGAAGATCGACACGCGCACCGGCCAGTATGTCGAGCGCGTCAATCGCTGATCTCTATGGCCTCTCAACGGAAGGCAACGAAGCGATGGGCCGGTCAGATCTCCATCGCCGAAGAGGTCATCAGCTCGATTGCGAGCATCGCGGCCCAAGAGGTCGAAGGAGTCAGTGGGCTGAAGGGCACAGTCGCTGACGGCCTAGCGGCGCTGCTCAGCGGGGAGAAGCGTCGGGGCGTGGCCGCGCAGCTCATCGAAGACCAGACGATCCGGATTCGCCTCAAGGCCGTCATTCGCTATGGCTATCCCATCTATGAAGTCGCCAAGAAAATTCAGGCGAAAGTGAAGCAGGAGATCGAAGAGATGACGGGCTTGCGTGTGAGCGCTGTCGACGTCTATGTGCAAGAGCTCGATACGAGCAAGCCCACGACGCCTAAGGAGGAGCTGTGAAACAAACGATTGATTACATCGCAGAGATCTTATATGCTGGGGCATTTCTTGTCTGTTGGCTTGGGGCGGCAGGGCTGTTATGGGTCGCTGTTGGGGTAGCCACGGCGCCCCCGGATAGAATCTGGGAGCTCTTTGTCGGCTTTATGCGGAGCAGCTGGGGGGTCGTCCTACTCGATGCCTTTGCGCTGCTGTTCTTTCTCATCGGATTGTACTTCCTAGCGCAGCTCTTACAGGCGCGACGACGCTGGAAGCGCATCCAGCACGAGAGCCCGCGCGGGCCGGTAGAAATCTCGCTCTTTGCGATTCACTCGTATATTGAGCGCATCCTGGCCTACGAATTTGGGTTGCGGAAATATCGAGTCGCTCTGGAAAACACAAGCAATGGGCTGTATGTTTTTATTCGCGCCGAGCTTCCTATCGGAGAGAATGTGCTCCATACGGCTGAGAGGATTCAGCAAACCATCGAGGAGACCGTCGAGGACCGCGTGGGCGTGAAAGTTCATCGCGTCCAAGTGATCGCGGCGGGCATTACTAGCGAGCTCCCTGAAGAACGCCCGCTCTTCCGCAGTGAAGGAGAGATCGAGTGATGGGGAAGCTCTCTCCAAGCGTCCTGGGAGCAATCTTGGGAGTTCTCATTGGGCTGTTATGGATCTGGCTTGGTGTGAAACTATTTCTGATATTATTCTTGGCTGTGTTAGGATTTGCGCTTGGGAAGCTCTGTGAGTCTGAGGAGCTGCGCGAACGCGTGCGCGAGCTCTTCTCGTTCTTCTACCGATGAAGACGTTATCACGCCGCGCTGCCCGCGAGCGCATTCTGAAATTGCTCTTTCAGAAGGACTTTCGCGCTGTGAGCTTCACGGAGCTTCTGGAAGAGCAGCCCACTGATGACCCCTACGTGCGCTCGTGCCTCCACGGGCTTGAAGAGAAGCTTCCAGAGATCGATAGGATAATCGCGGAGCGCGCCGAGGGCTGGCGCCTTGAGCGACTCCACTCTGTCGATAGAAATATCTTACGGCTGGCCGTCTATGAACTGTGCTATCGCAAGGATGTGCCCCCGCAAGTCGTCATCGACGAAGCCGTCGAGCTTGCGAAAAAATACGGGGGCGAACACTCCCCGGTCTTCATCAACGGGATCTTAGATCGCATCTGGAAGGAGCAAGCGCAGCGCCTATGAAGATCTTAGTGACGGGAGGAGCGGGATTCATCGGCTCTCACGTCGTGGACGCCTATATCGCCCAAGGGCACACGGTCACGGTCATAGATAATCTCTCGACGGGCTATAGGGAATTTCTCAACCCTAAAGTGCGTTTCTATCAGATAGATATCGCGGATCGTTCAGCGGTGCGCGAGGTCTTCGCGCGCGAGCGCTTTGATCTCGTCAATCATCATGCGGCGCAGGTGGACGTGCGCGTCTCCGTTGCCGATCCCTTGATCGATGCGCGCACAAATATTGTGGGGCTGCTCACGCTGCTTGAAGCCTGCCGCGAGTTCGCTGTGAAAAAATTTATTTTTATCTCATCGGGCGGGGTCATCTACGGCGAACCAGAAAGACTCCCTGTCCCCGAAGACGCTCCAAAAAAGCCGATCAGCCCCTACGGGGTCGCCAAGCTCGCCAGCGAGTTCTATCTCTTCAGTGCCAAGCACACCTGGGGACTCCAGTACATAGCGCTGCGCTACGCCAACGTCTACGGGCCGCGTCAGACCCCAAAGAGCGAAGCAACAGTTATCAGTACGTTCGCGCGGGCGCTCGCCCGCCACGAACCCGTGACGATCTTCGGCGACGGCCACCAAACGCGAGATTTCGTGTTCGTGAGCGACGTCGTCGCCGCGAATCTCTTAGCGACAGAGCGCCTCGAAGATATCAATCAAACCCCGGCACATTCGATAGACGACCTGGGATTTAACATTGGGACAGGGCAAGAGACGAGCGTGCACGAGCTTCTCCAAAAATTTACCCAAGCATTACAAAGCAAGTGTGATGCGCGCTACGCCCCGCCGCGTCCTGGGGAACTGCGCCGTAATGCGCTCGATATCTCAAAAGCCCGGCGGCTCTTGGGATTTACGCCGAAGATCTCTCTCGAAGAGGGCTTGCGCGCCACGATGGCTTGGGTACGCACAGCCACTACAGCCTAATGTGAGTTTGATTACTGACAGAGCGTGAGAGATCTCTTATAATACGGGCGAATCACCTCCTTGGGCTTGGCTCACCCTCGGCCAAGCACGTCGCAAACCCTCTCACCTCCTAGAGG
>CAZODX010000012.1:3699-15404 GCA_964578715.1 uncultured Thermotogae bacterium
CCCAAGGCCGCCTTCTTGTTTAGGTGCGGACGCTTATACGAAGCTGTGCAAACTCGCGACAAAGTAATTGATCCCGATCCACGCGTAGAGCACAGCTAAATATCCTAAGACCGACAACCACGCTACTAAGCCGCCACGCCACCCCGGATCGCGCGCCCCCCACGTCAGCCGCGCATGAAGATAGACCGCATAGACTAACGCTGTCACGAGCATCGCCGTCTCTTTGGGGTCCCAGCCCCAGTAGCGACTCCACGCTTGCTCCGCCCAAATCCCCCCAAAGACCAAGCCCCCAATCGCGTAGAACGGAAACCCCAAAGCGTTGCAGCGATAGACCATCTCTTCGACAGCTTCAAGGCGCTCCCACGCGATGGGCTTCCCCTCGCGGTGCACAAAGAGCAGCAGCCCGCCAAAGCCTGCACCAAGCGCAATCAGGAGCGCCACCGACGCGAGCATCTTCGCCGGCTGCAAGGTGGCAAAGAGCGGGATCACTATCAATATAGTCGCGGCGATGACCGCGAGCAATGCCCCAAAGAGCAGAAAGAGTTTCTTCTCGTAGCGCCGCCACAGATAGACCAGCGTCGCGCCGAACCCGCTGGTGAACAACGCGATCCCCAACACCATAAAGAGCACGTGGATCGTCAGCCAATAGCTCTGCAGGCTTGCCGGGACGCCCGTGGGGGCGCTTGGGGCAAAGCTCGGTGACGCGGCGACCGCGAGCATCACGAACGCCGCCCCGGTGACGAAGACCCCCACTTGCTGAATCTGAAATCGGCGCTCTACTATCAGATAGATCAGGCCGATCATCCAAGCGAAGAACGTCAAGGTCTCATAGGTTGTCGAGAGCGGCAGCAGAAAGACTTTGACCCACTGGGAGGCGTTGCCCAGCTCAATGGCGCGCGCGATCACCCCTGCGGTAGCGATCACCACGCTCACCACAAGAGCCCGTGTGGCCCACACCCCCCAGGCGATCTGTGAAAAACTCCCCAAGGCACCGGAAGCGACGATGCCAAGTCTCTCCGCGCCTATCTTGTTGGAGCCCGATGCCCCGCCCAACACACTATGCACTAGATAGAGCACGAACGTGAAGAAATAGCTCACCGTGCTCAGATAGAAGAACAACACGCTTGGGTATCTCATGATCTCCTCCCGTTATATGAGATTATGTGACCAGCTCCGGCTCAGGCTCTGTTACGATCCTGAGCTGCTCAATCTCTGCGATAAGACCACGAAACTCGTGCGCGAACGATCTGAGATTGTTGCGCACCGTCCCAGCAATGACGATCTCGTTTGGCGAGATGTGCACCCAAATCTGGCGATGCTTGAAGTACATGTGCACCAGCAACCCCGCGATCACAAAAAGAAACCCAAAGTACACAATAGGGCGTCCGGGGTCTTTAGTAATCTGTAAGCCCGTGAACTCCGGGGCAGTCATGCCCACAAGCTTTATTCTATAGGGCGTCTGGCCGCCCACTTGGGCCATTGTTGTCTCCCAGAAGCGTTGCATCTCCGGGCGAGAGAAGGCCCAGGTGCGCATAATTCTCAACCCATGCGCATCATAAAGCTCTACAAAGACTGCCGGATTTTCCAGACGCTGCGTCCGGCTGTAGGCGATAAGATTTTCGGTGAGCGCAAAATCAGGAAGAAACGCGCCGATTTTTACAAAAATCTGTTCGTCGGGGATTTCAAACCCATCGCCCACGGTGCCCACAAACTCGCCAAGCGCCGTACCATCAGAACGAGAGAGCGCCAGCGTCACGCGCGCCGCCCCTTGCCAATCTGTCCCAAAAGCTGACTGATAGAAATTATAGCCCTTGTAGCGCAGCGGAGCGTTCACTTCGATGGTCTTCGTCAGAACTTCTCTGTCGTTCTCAATCACGGTGAGCTCGGTGCGCCAGTCCATGACGCGCTCGGAATTTTTATAGTTCTCGCTCCAGAATCTGTTCACCCTCACGGTGAAATCCGCGCCGGGCAATCTAATGAGATCGCCTTGATGGGCGATCTCAAAAGTTCTATACCCAAAGAGCATCGTCACCAGCCCGCCGAAGATGACTATCAAGAGACTGATGTGAAAGACATCTATGCCGAAGCGTTCCCAGCGCCATTTTTCGGCGAGAAGCTGTGAATGCTGCTGGCGCACGCGGTAGCCGTGGCGTCGCAGCAGCGCACGTACTCTCATCAGGGCATCTGGGGCGACAGAGCCGACAAGCGTGTACGAGTGCTCAAACCGCCGCAGGCCCTCCGGAGGGATAGGGCTCATGGGGAGCTTCCAGTAGCGCCACGAAGCCGTCAGTCTCTTATGGGTGCACGCGGCGAGATTGAGCGTGAACAGTGTCATTATAAAGAGAAAGTACCACGACCCGAAGATATTGGTAAGCTGGAGTTTTTTGAGAATATTGTAGCCCTCGACGCCGTAGCGCGCGATGTAGTCCACCTCGCGGGTAAAAGCCTCTTGGGGGATGAGCGTGCCCACCAGAGCGAAGAGCGCGATCAGCGCGATTAGTATAATAGCCAGCGTGATGGACGTGAAGAACTGATAGAGATCGCGCGCGATCTCTCGAAAGAAGGCGCTCATGGCTGATCTTTCTGTAAATCCAAGGCCCGCGTGGTCTTCTCAAACGCTTTGATCATATCAGCAGTGCTCATCGAGCCGAGCCATTTCCCGCGAATGATCCCGTCTTCGTCGATGAAGAAGCTCGTGGGCAGTCCCGTCAGCTCGTAGAGCACGAAGACTTTTCCGTGAGTGTCGAGCAGATTGGTGTAGGTGATCCCGTACTCCTCGAGAAATCCCTGCACGGTCTCGCGCTGATCGTTCCAGTTGATGCCGATGACGTGAATCTTTGTGCCGTATTGGCCGAAGAATTCTTGCAGATCGGGCATCTCCTTGCGGCAGGGCGGGCACCAGCTCGCCCAAAAATTCAGCAAGACGGGCTTGCCGCGCAGTGCGCTCAGTCTGACTCTCTCGCCGGTGAGGGATTCGAGCTCAAAGTCTGGGGCGCGAAAGCCCAGCGCCGGACGTTCTTCGTCGACGTGCAGCTCGGCATTCTTGTCGAGGAAGACCCCCTGCTTGAATTTTAAGACGAACTCGTTCATTTGGTCTTCGCGGCGCAGGGCGCCTGGGGTCTGCGGGCCGGGATTATAGAAAAAATACGAGTACGTAATGAGCCCGATCCACCCCAGCCCCGCCATGACGAGCACGCCGACGAACAGCCTCTTCGCCATCGTGAGAGAGATTATATAGAGCGCAGCGCGCTCAAGCAAATTTGAAAATACTTGCGCGCTTCGGTAAACTAAAGCAACTGCCATGAGCATCCGTTTCTTGGTATTCGTTCTGGTGGGAGTGTTTGCGTTTTCGGCCCAGGCCCAAGACCCGCGCACTCAGATAGTGACGCGCTGGCTGGGCGAGCACAGCCCCCGCGAGCTCGAAGTCAAGACGGGCTTGGTGAGCTACGTCTTCTCTGAAGCCGGCGGGACGCTGAGGAGCATCTATCTCTATTTCTCTGCTCCCTGGGGCAATCCCCCAGCAGAGATCTTGCCCGATGTCAAGGTGAAGCCCGAAGACCTCTCGCGGCTCTACGCCGAGGGCGCAACGTTTCCGTTTGCGCTCACCGTCGGCTCGGTCTCCCCAGAAGCCCCCTATCAGACAGAGATCTTGCCCAGCGAAAACCCTAAGATTCAACGAGTCACCTTCACGCACCAGAGCGAGGCCCTCAAGATCGCCAAGACCTTTACGGTCATCAATGCCCCGTACTATACTGTGAGTGTAGAACTGCGCTTTGAGAACCTTTCATCAGAAGAGCTCTCGCTCCCTGAAGGATTTCGGTTAGTTTTAGGGCCTGGCGTTCAGGATGCACGCTTCGAAAAGCGATTTCTCTTCGACGGCGTGCGCGCCACCGAGATCCTGCAGAACTACAAAGACTTCGAAGGTCTAGGATTTGTTGGCAATAGCTTGCTGTTATGGCTTATCAATGATCCCAATCAGAAAGATATTCGCCCCTGGGAGGGCACGGATGCGAAGGGAAGGCCGATCCTGGGGGTGCGCTCTGATGGGCTGGTCCTTGCTCCCAGCGAGAGCCGGATCTATCGCTTTACGCTCTATGCCGGACGGCTCAATCTCGTCTTTTTAGAGCAAGCAGGCTTGGAGCGCGTCGCCGATTTTGGCCTGTGGAGCCAGGCCCTCGCCGGTGTGACGAAGTTTCTCAATCTGCTCTATGCGTACACGGGGAACTACGGCTGGGCATTGATTCTGTTCACTCTGATTATTCGGCTCTTGATGTACCCGCTGACGCGCGCGCAATTCCACTCGATGGCCAAGATGAAAGAGATCCAGCCCAAGTTAGAAAAACTCCAAGCGCGCTACCCGTCCCTGACGCAGCTGCGCGCGATGTACCCTAAGATGTCCGAGGACGAACTGAAGCGCCGCGCCCGCGAGAACCGCGAAGAATTGACAAAGAAACAGATGGAGCTCTTTCGCAAAGAGGGGGTCAACCCGATGGGGGGATGCCTGCCGGCCCTCTTGCAGATCCCTATCTTTCTCTTGCTGTGGCGCGTGGTGCTCTACAGCGCCGAAGCGATTCATCTCAGCCCCGGATTCTTATGGATGAGCGATCTCAGCCAGCACGACTCGCTCTATATTATCGTAGCTTTGACGGTGCTGGCGCAGATCGCCCAAGGGAAGCTCACGCCGGTGCCTTCTGCCGGTGGGCAGAGCCAAGCGATGACATGGCTCTTCCCCGTCGTCTTCGGGTTCTTGCTGAAGGATCTATCGGCAGGCTTATGGTTGCACTATCTGGTCTCGACGCTCGTGCAAGTGGGGCAGCAACTCTTTGTCATGTGGGAGTTGCGGCGACGCCCCAAGCCCGCCCTCACCGAACCTGAAGGAGCGCTGGAGACGGCAAGCGATGGATCCCACGGTCAAGCAGGCCATTGAGAGCTTTCTCACAGGGCTCTTCCAGATCGCTGGGGAGACGGCGCAGCTGCGCTTCACGGAGGACGAAGAGGGACTCTTGATCGACCTTCAAGGCGCTCAAGTCTTCGTAGGCCAGAACCAGCGGGCGCTCCGGGCGTTAGCCCATCTCGTTGCAATCTATCTCAAGAGGACGCTTGGGGTGGACGTGAGCGTGCAACTGGACGCCGATGGATATCGTGAGCGGCGCCGCGCTGAGCTGCGCGAGCTGGCCTTCCGACTTGCGGAGGAGGCCCTGCGCGAACAGAAGAAGATTGTGCTCGACCCGATGGAACCCTACGAGCGCAAAGCGATCCACGAGGCGCTCAGCAATTTCCCGCGCGTGCGCACCTACAGCGAGGGCCAGGGCGAAGAGCGCCGCGTGGTCATCGAGCCGACTTAGCCGTCACCCGCAGGCAAGACAAAGATCACCCTCACGCCCTTCCGACAGTCCTTCCGTCGGCGCAAAAAATTGTCTACACTCACCCTCAGCAAAGGGGGACTCCGCCAAAGAGATGACTCTTCAACGTGTGCGCCAGAGAGGGGTGCTTCATCTCATCGCTGTTATCCCCCTCTCTCTCTTTTTGTTCGACCTGAAGCTGTGGGGGGCTCTCGCAGGCGCTCTGCTTATAATCGGCACAGCGGCGCTCACCCGGCGCTGGTGGCTCCACGTCGCTAGTCTCTTGACAGCAGGGCTGATCGCCTACAGCGCCGGCTATCGCATCGAGTTTCTCACCAACCCTGAGGGGGGCTTTTTCTATCTCACTCCGTGGAGCTGGCTCATCACGCTCGGCTGGATCGGGGCCGTCAGCCAGGGGGTCTGGGTGCTGGGGCAGCTCGACCCCTCGGGAAGGCTCTTGACGAAGGTCTTGGGCATCTCCGGCGGTGCTCTCGTGCTGATCGCGCTCCTGCAGGGACAGCTCTTGGGAGTGCTGCTCTTAGGCGCTCTGCTTGGGCTCGTGCTGGAGCTCCGGGCCCACGCTGTGCCCACAGAGCGGTGGAGTCGGGCCGTTGGCTATGGGCTTGCCCTTGCGGCCATCGTCGGCTTCGTGAAGGCGACGGCGTCGGTCGCCCTGCTCGCCCCGCTCATCGCGCTTGGGCTCCCGCTCACGGGCACGCTCTCGATCGTCTACAGCCAGAGACTGACGTGGCTGGAGGAGTTCACGATTGGACGTGTGCCGGCGCTCGTGCTGCTCTATATAGTTTCGGCATACGTGAGCGTTGTGGCGTTCTTAGCGACCCGACTTGAGCCGGGAGTTCTCGCGTGGGCAGGAGGAGCGACGGCTGTTGTGGGCGCGGGGCTGCTCGTCTGGACTCTGGTGCGTCTGCCGCAAACGGCAGTCAGCGCAAAGAGATTCACGCTCTTTGGGACGCCGATAGACTGCGTGACGCTCGACGCAGCCGTGCAACGAGTCGAGAGTTTTCTTGGCGTGCGCCCAGCAGCCCTTGTCTGCACGCCGGACACGACGGCAATTTTACGCGCGCAGCACGATCAAAGACTGCGCGCCGTGTACGAGCGCGCAGATTTAGTGACGCCCGACGGGACGGGGATCGTCTGGGCGGGGCGGCTCTTGGGAGCGCCGGTGCGCGAGCGCGTCTCCGGGATTGATCTGCTCGAGGAGCTCTTCTCGCGCGGACGAACGTTCAAAATCTTTCTTGTGGGGGCAAGGCCGGGCGTAGCCGAGCGCGCCGCGCAGAAGCTCCGCGAAAGATACCCCCATCTGCAGATCGTGGGGACGCATCACGGCTATTTTCGCCCCGACGAGAACGAGCAGATTCTCAGGCTCATCAATCAAGCGCAGCCCGATATAGTCTTAGTTGGGCTGGGGGTGCCGCGCCAAGAGCTGTGGATGCTCCAGAATCGCGCAAGGATCAACGCGTCGGTGCTGATGGGAGTCGGCGGATGCTTTGACGTGTGGGCGGGGCGTCTGGCGCGAGCGCCTCTGCGCTGGCAACGTCTGGGATTAGAATGGCTCTATCGGGTCGTGCAGGAGCCAAAGCGAGCGATGCGCGTGAGCGCCATTCCCGTCTTTGTAGGGCAGGTCTTGCTCATAAAGATTGCGCGGCTCTTGGCGGAGTGATACTCACGCCGACGGTTCCAGAATATCTTCGATCTCTAATTGGACTTGGGGGCGCCCTGTCCACGTATCACAGCCGAGCTTGAACGCCAACCCCACCGTGCCCGCCCGCTCGACTTCATACGCAAACTCCCCAAGCGAAAACCCAATCGCTGAGAACTCCTTGCCCCCTACGGCTACCCGCAGCTTGAGATGCTGGCTGCCGTTGCCCACCGTGCGCGCTTCGATGATCTGCGCCGCACGCAACAGAAATCTCGGCGTGGGATGCCCCATGCCAAACGGTGCCAATCGCAAGAGATCAGTATACGTCTCGAGCGTGATCTCTTCGGGGGCAAGCTCGGTCTCTAACTCGTGCACCGGGTCTCCCAGATCGCGCAAGACCTCGCGGGCATACGCACATAGGCGCTCCCGCACGATGGGCAGCTTCTCGGTGCGAATCGAAAACCCCGCGGCCATCGAGTGCCCCCCGTACCGCTCAAAGAGTTCACTGTGTCTCTCTAAAGCCGCAATGATGTCAAACCCCGGAATGCTCCGACACGACGCGCGACTGAACTCGTCTTCGATCGAGACCAGAACGGTGGGACGATAGTATTTCTCTGCAAGATCTGAAGCGACTAAACCGATAAGCCCGGGGTTCCAATACCGCCCCGCGAGAAAGATTAATTTTTCGTTCTGCCAAGTGGGCTGGCTGCGTAGCTGCTCCTCGGCCTGATAGAGCAAGTCATCTTGGGCGATCTGGCGGTCTTGATTGTATGCGAGCAGTTTGGCCGCAAGCGCTTCCGCCTTGCTGGGCAGGGCCGTGACGAGAAGCATGAACGCATCGCGGGGATCGCCGACGCGATTGGCTGCGTTGAACTTGGGCACGAGAATATAGCTCACTTCGCCGGTCGTAAGCCGCTGGGGATCGAGGGAGAGTTTTTCGATCAAGACGCGCAGCCCTAAGCACGTCTGGCCCTGAGCGATCCGCCGCAGCCCTTGGGCTACGAGCCGTTTGTTTTCAGCCTGGCCGTCTCGCACCAACGGGACTAAGTCCCCAACGGTCCCCAAAAGAACTAAATCTAAGAATTCCTCGCTCGCCTGAGTGGGAAGCCCGCGATACTCATAGAGCGCTCGCACGACCTGAAACGCAACGCCCACGGCAGCCAAGTCTTTGTTGGGATAGGGGCAGTGGGGTTGCTTGGGATTGATGATCGCATAAGCAGGAGGCAGCTGCGCCGGAGGATGGTGATGGTCGCTCACGATGACGTCGATACCGTGCTCCTGTAAGTGCGCGATGAATTCGTGCTCGGAGATGCCGCAGTCGGCTGTGATCAAGAGCGAGAAGCCCTCGTCTTTGAGCCGGCGTATGACAGCGTCGCTGAGGCCATGGCCCCGCTCCCGGTCGGAGAGATCGACCTTGACCCCTTGAGCCCCCAGCGCCCGGAGGGCTTTGTAAAGCAGCGCCGTACTCGTGATGCCGTCGACGTCAAAATCCCCTTGAATAAAGATCTTTTCCCCCTGACGCAGGGCGCGATCGATGCGCAAGACGGCCTCTCTGATTCCCCGCAACTCCCAGGGCGAATGGATGTGTTCTATATTATCGTCGAGAAGCTCGGTAGGGGTATCAGGAGCCCGGGCAGCGAGCACGCGGGCCAGCGGAGCTGAACACCCCAGCGCGCGGGCAATCGATTCAGCTCGCTCGCAAGAGAAATCTTTCAGACGCCAGCGACGCTGGTACACCAGCGATCGCACGATGGCTCCCATGAGTTTAGGTGGCCTGGGCAACAAGCTTCATGAACCGCGCCTTCAGGCGCGCCGCTTTGTTCTGATGGATGGCCCCGCGTGAGGCGGCCTTGTCTAGGGCCTTGGCCAACTGGGGCAAGAGCGCTTGGGCCTCTTGCTTCTGCCCCGCGCTCAAGTGCTTCCGAATCTGACGCATGACTTGACGGATGGCCTCCTTGCGCTTCACGTTGCGCAAGCGCGCGCGCTCACTCTTCCGTAATGCCCTCTTGGCTGCTCGTGTGTTGGGAATATTGGATCACCTCAATATCTTGGGAGAAATCTGAAATATCTTATCAGATCAAAACAAGGCCGTCAAGGGAAGCCGGACACCCTTGTCGAGCGCATCTTTCTCTGCTAGTCTTAAAGTTATGGGATGCACACAAGCTGTTGAGAACGTGCTTGATTGTATCGACGTCCAGGCGATCATCCGCGAGAATGCCAAAATTCTCTACGAGAACCGAGACCGCTCCCGACGGTTTCCCCATATCTACAAGCTCTATGGTGCGACGGAGCTCATCAGTACATTCTCGCACCTGACCCCCAATCTTCCCTTCGATGAAGTCTTTGGGAACTATGTGCTCCCCAAGATCGCAGACGCCGCGGGGATACGCCGCGATCGCGTCATCAATTGCGCGTATGATAACTATATCCCGCGCACCGACACCCCCAAAGCCCACACCGTACAACTAGGCGTTGTCAACCCCAAGGTGCTCCATCCCGAGATCATCCCTAGTTTACAGACGGGGTTCTTCTACAACCCCAATGAGCTGATCAAAGACGGGCAGAATCGCATCAAGAGCGCCCCAGAAGAGAATATAGAAGTCTTCCGAGCGCGGTTCGATCAAATCGAAGCGATTTTAGAAAAATACTCCGGCCCCGGCGATGTGAGCGAAAAACTGCTCAACATCCGCCGCGAATTCTTAGCGCTCTTGGAGATAGATATCATCCCCGAGGTCGCCTTCTCCAAGGCGCTCCAGCCCACGATCGCCGATGTCCTCGAAGCTCTCTCTAAAGAAGGCTTCCCGTTCTGGGAGATGCCTGTGCCCGAAGAGAAATATATCCGAGATACTTTCTTAGTCGAGGGGATCGATGCACAGAAGAGACGCCGCCACGTGCGCTTTGAGCAAGGGGTCTTCGTCTTTGAATATACACCCCAGCAAGAGAAGCGTATCCCCGCAGAAAAGATCTTCGATGCCCTCAGAAGCTTTGAAGTGATCCCAACTATGCCCTTGGTGATTCTCGCGACGACGACAGCCCCGCAGATTCCCCATCTTGGTGGCGGGGTCTGGAAGCACTACGCCCCTCAGCACGTAGACGCTCAAGCCCAATGGCTTAGTATTCCAGAACGCAGCGATACGCTCATCCTGAGCACAGGCGGGCACGTCTTGTTACGGGCATTCCGTCGCAATGAAGAGTTCATCGGCTTCCCCGTGATCTATTTGACGTATGGGTCGGGGCGCATTCGCGAAGCCCTGGAGAACGGCTACATCCGCAGAGTTGAGTTCAAACGCCACGTGCTCCTATAAGACCGTGACTTTCGCTCTTGTGATCTCTCGCTCACCGTGACGAATGACTATCGTATACTGTTCCGGACGCACACCGACGATCTCGCCGTCATAGGGGGCCTGCCCGACACACTGAATACAGACATTCTCAGAAGACTTCGGTGCTCTTGCCGTGATGTGCACGATCAGTTCTGGGTTCTTTATCTCTAAGAGAGCATCAAGCTGATGGCACGGGTCGGGCATGGTCATCCGGCCGGAGAATCGAATGACCCCAGGGCCAGCTTGGACTTGGGCGTCATCGACGCCGGCCCCACAGCTTGCTGCTCCTTGGTGAAAGCTCAGCATCGGAGAGCCGATGTCCACAGCATGCCGACAGCCTCCCACCAGCACCAACCCTGTCAAGGCCAACGACGAGCCGAGAAATTCCCTGCGCGAGAGCATACAGTTCACCCTCCCTCGGGCTTCATTCTACACCCTTGAGGCTGCTTTTGCGAATTGCTCAGGGTAGACAAGCTCGTACTTGCCGAGCCGGATCTTGTGGCCGTCCTTAAGCCCTTGACGGCGCAGCTCGGCCATAATCCCCAGCGCTTCTAGGCGCTCATAGAGATACTCTTGGGCGTCACGTTCTTCTAAAGAGAGCCGACTGAGGCGTTCGACCGATGGCCCGCTGAGCACGAACGTATCCCCTTCGCGACGGACCTCAAACGCCGGCCCGCCAGTGAACGTATAGACTCGCCGCCGGGGTGCTTGAGCGGGAGTATGAAGAGTCCATGACGGTTGTGTCGCTTTCAGCTCCTCGAGACGGCGATAGCACTCGTACATGAGCTCGCGGGTGCCCTCGCCCGTCACGGCGGAGATCAAGCGTAGCTCTATCCCATGGGCCGCAAAGCGCTCTTTGATCGCTTGGCGCTCCTCGTCGCTGAGCAGATCGATCTTATTGCCTGCGACGATCTGAGGTTTTTCTGCAAGCGCTGGAGAGAACGAGCGCAGCTCGCTATTGATGATCTCATAGTCGGAGAGGGGGTCGCGCCCGGTAGGCCCCAGATCTATCAGATGGATTAAGAGCCTTGTGCGCTCCACGTGCTTTAAGAAGCGATCTCCTAGGCCCTTGCCCTCATGGGCCCCTTCGATCAAGCCGGGGATGTCTACCAGCACAAACTCTTTGAACTCTTCGACCTGGACGACCCCCAGCGTGGGGACGAGCGTCGTGAACGGATAGGGAGCGATCTTAGGCCGAGCGGCGGAGACTTTAGCGATCAAGCTCGATTTCCCTGCATTGGGGAAGCCAATAATCCCCACGTCGGCGAGGAGCTTCAGCTCGAGCTTAAGCCAGCGCTCTTCGCCAGGAGCGCCTTTTTCGCGGATGCGCGGGGCTTGCCGGGTTGAGCTCTTAAAATGCGCGTTGCCCCTCCCTCCCTC
>CAZODX010000013.1:0-5074 GCA_964578715.1 uncultured Thermotogae bacterium
GGCCCGCCCCCTGAGGGCTCCTCACTTGGGAACGCCACAGGCAGGGAATGGCGTTCCCGCTGGGCTAGAGCTTGAGGAGGTCGTCTATCTTCAAATTCTTCAGATTGTTCGGGTCAAAGAGATTCTCCGGCAACGGCTGTGCTGGACGCTTGCGCGTCAGAAAGCTAATCGTCGTCTGGCTGCCGTCGAGTACGTTCTTGATCAGGACTTTATCGGGCACGGTGTCGTTCTCGAACTTCCCCAACGCTAACGCTTCAAAGACGGTCTCGAGTTTGTTTGTCTTATTATAGCCCTCGCCCTTGAGCACGACAAATTCCTTCTGCTCCACCCAGAGCTTGCGCACCGGGTAGTCTTCAGTCTTCTCTTTCTCTTTCTTGACGCGCAACGTCAGCACATAAGTGCTGTATTCTTTGTCGCCGATCTTGATCTTCTCTTCCGTGACCTTCTCGTCGGCGATATAGCTTTCGCTGTACTTGAAGCCGCTCCCCAAATCTTCGAAGGAGAGATTGCTTCCGGCGAAGCTCCCCTTGCGCTCTTGGGTGTTGACGAGCTGTTTGACGGCGCCCAGCGCGGGCAGGTAGAGCCACAGGTCAGCATCTTTGCCCTGAGGCTTGATGCTCAGGAAGAGCGTGCCGCGCACGTCATCGGGCTTGACGAACGCCACTAAGAGCTTATCGGGCTTGTCCTTCTCTCGCTTGGAGAAGAAGCGAAACTCATTCGTTGCGGTCTTCTTATCTTTGCCGACGATATCGAACTTGACGTCGCTGATGAGTTCTCCTTGTGTGCCCCCGATGCCGCCCTTCTCCTCGACTTTTTGGAGGATCTGCGGCCCGGTGAGCGGCTGCTGCGCTCTGCTCACCCCTGCTCCTAACAGGAGCGCCACCCCGAGGACGACTACGATGAGCTTTATGCTGGCTTTCATCTAAACCTCCTTTGTGCTGTTGAGAAATTTCGGCTTCCATAGTAACAGAATCGCGGGGATGACCGTGAAGGCGCTTGTGGCGCTCACGATCATCGTCAGCGCGACCAACGATCCGAACGTATTGAGCCCCTTAAACGTCGAGAGCCACAGCACGCCAAATCCCAACGTCAGCGCCAGCGCGTTGTAGCTAATCCCCGCGCCGGTGTGGGTGAACGTGTGCTCGAGGGCGCGCCGCGCATCCCTGTCGCGCGCAAATTCAAGACGATACCGCTCGACAAAGTGAATCGCGTAGTCAATCCCGATCCCAATAGCAATCGAGCCGATCATCATCGTGCTCATATCGAGGGGCAATCCCAGATAGGCCATGAGCCCGAATTCCGTGAGAATCGTCAAGACTAACGGGACGATGCAGAGCAGTCCGGCGACGAGCGAGCCCATCAGCAGCGCGACGATGAGCCAGCTTGAGCTGACGCTCGTGAGCAGGCTCCAGATCTGGCTCTCTCGGATCTGCTGCATCAGACGGGCATAGACCGGGGTCATCCCCACTTGCTCGGCTTTGATCTGGAAGGCCGAACCGTCGCTGGCCAGCGACGCCGTCGCCGTCGGCCCAAAGTGCTCGTCGAGATAGCCCTGAATCTCGGCAACGAGCTTGGCCATCTGCGTGCTGCTGATCCACTCCATCGAGATGATCACTTCTCCGGCAGAAAAATCCGTCAGGGCCATCTGGCCCAGGCTCCCGCCTTGGAACGTGAAGAGCAACAGTAACTGTGAGATGAGCTTGCGGTCGTCGGGGATGACATAGTAATTGGGGTCATCAGCGTGGAATTTCTGATTGAGCTCGCGCACCAAGTTCGTGAGGGACATGGTGCGGCGCACCCCAGGGAGCGTCTCTAAGAACTCTTGAAGTGCCAGAATCTTCTTGAGCACCTCAGGCTCTTTGAGCCCATCGCGCGTGCCTAGATCGATCTCGATGCCCGTCTGGAGGCTGCCGCCAAAGTGGCGCTCGAGCACATCGAGGGCCTCGGTGACCGGATGGTTCTTCCCCAAGAACTCTTTTGCCGAAGTCTCGATTCTCAATCGTGGGATGCCCACGGCCCAGCCAGCACCAATGAGCCCGGCTCCGATGAGAATGACTACCGCCGTGCGCTCGATCAGCCGTGCCAACCCCGACAGCCCTGCGCGCCCTTGCAACCACCGTGCCAAAACGCTGCGACGCTCGCGCTTGGGTAAGGGCAATAACGCTAATATAGCTGGGATGAGCGTCAGCGCTAAGAGCGCTGCATAGATCACGCCGATCCCGGTGTAGACCCCAAAATCCCGCTGCGGCCACAGCGTCGAGCTGAGCAGCGCAAAGAAGCCCGCGACTGTGGTGAGCGCGGCCATCGCCGTGGGGGAGAGCATCGCCGTGATCGTTTCTGTGAGAATATCTGTGCGGGAGCGCCCGTCCTTGTGGGCTTCTTCATAGTATCTATTGAGAATGTGAATGCCGTAGGCCGTGCCCACGGCCATCAAGACAATCGGTGCGATGAACGAAAACGGCGTAAACGGCGCGCCGAGCCAGCCCATCGTCCCCATCTCCCAGATCGCACTGAGTACGACCGTGAGCAGGGGAAGCACTACTCCGCGCAGGCTGTTAAAGCTCAGATAGAGCACCATCACGATCACGAGCATCATCACTGGGAAGAAGACCATGAGGTCCTTGCGCATGCTCTCGGCGATGAACTGATTGAGTCTGGGCATCCCGCCCACGTAGATGCGCTCCGGACCTTGATAGCGCTCGGCGATCTCCAGCACCCTAGTGACGACGCCGACGGTGTCTTCCTCGCCGGGTTTGAGGCGGATGAGAATCCCTGCGGCC
Source organism: uncultured Thermotogae bacterium (assembly GCA_964578715.1). Lineage (GTDB taxonomy): Bacteria > Bipolaricaulota > Bipolaricaulia > RBG-16-55-9 > DRXL01 > JANXCC01. Next base: position 2,781 of record CAZODX010000013.1, read on the forward strand.
TTTTCGTCTTCGGAGATCACGACCCCGCGCAGGAGCCGATCCCCCAAGACGCGCTCTTTATACGCTGCGATCTCTGCGGGGGTCTGGGGAATCTCGGGCAACGCCGTCGCCACGGTGATCGCCGTTTCGGTCCCGTAGATGACTTGGGAATTGGTCGGCCCGCGCACCTCGTCCACTTCGGGGATCTGCTCGAAGAGCTCTTCCATCTCTTTGAGCTTCTGGAGCGTCTCGGGCTTGAAGATCGTATCGTCGGCTTCGACGGCGACCATGAAGAGCTTCTGGTCGCCGTAGCGCTCTTCGGCGCGATGCAGAGCTATAACAGCCGGGTCGTCTTGGGGCAGGAATGCCTCAAAGTCTTGCTCGAAGCGAATTTTAGGGATGGCACTAGCAAAAAGCGCCGTGACTGCCAGAACTGCCCCAATCACCCAGAACGGATGCGCCACGATCTTTTGCGCAAAGGCCCTTCTCATCTCAGCCACCCGTGATGCTCAAAGACGCTTGCGAAGATCCCTAAAGCGCCGTCGTCCATGACTGTGAGAGCTTTCAAGAGTCCTCCGGAGCCTTGGGCGACGCGCTGACGAATCAGTTCTATCCCTTGGAGCAGTTCCGGGCGCGTCTGCGGCCCGATGGGCTTGGTGATCAGCCAGATATACGGCACCGAGCCATCTTCGATCCCCCTGGGCACAATCGCGATCAGCTCGTATCGTTTCTCTGTAGCGTTGACGCCCAAGGGGTCATCGTAGCTCGACTGCACGCTGACGATCTTGGCGTCGAAGTGAAACAGCCCCGACTCTTGCAAAGCTCTCGCGTAGACCTGCACCATGAGCGACGCTTGGAGCGTCTGGGTCTCGTCGACTAAGAGCAGGTCGACTTTCGACGGTTGTGCGATGCTGTCACTGCCCAACAGTCCTAGCGTTACAAGAGCGAGAAGTCCCAGTCGCTTCAACATGACGCATCTCCCTCCCTAGGGGTGATCCCCCACAGTACAAAGTCAACCCATTGCTCGGCGAGCCATTCTAAATCGGGGCGCTCAGACGTCAAGAGATAGTTACAGATCACGGCATGGAAGATGCCCTCCATGAAGAGCGCCCAGACCTGGGGATCGAGCGTCTTTCTCACCTGGCCGTCTTTTTGGAGAACATGCATGCGCTCACTCAGAAAGTCTTTGATGACTTTCCCCAGACGGTTCCAACGCACTTCAAATTGGGGATCAATCGAGGTCGCCTCGCGATAGATGACTTTTATCAAATCGCGGTGCTGCGCAAAGAAGCGCAGCCAGGTGAGCACGTGTTCTCGAAAGCGCGCGCGATCAAGACCCGCGGGCCACTCCTCGGCCATAAGCCGCTCCACCAGCTGCGACACCAGCTCAAAATAGCGATCTATGATAGCAAGAAAGATCTCTTTCTTTCCGGGGAAATAGAGATAGAACGTGCCACGAGCGACCTCAGCTTCTTTGATAATATCGTCAATAGACGTCTCTACATACCCTTTGCGGGCGAAGACCCTGATCGCCGCGTCGAGCAGCTGTTGGCGTCGGGTCTCTCTCTCCAAGAGCGTTCTGGCCATCGTTCTCACTAGACTGACATGTCAGTCTAGTGAGAGTATAGCACATACTTGGGATGGTGTCAAGGGAGTCCTGTGGCTGCAGGGGTGGGGACAGTTATTGGCCGACAGCGTCGAGCAAGCTATCGCTCTCAGAAGTGTGTTAGGGGAAGTAGCGATAGATCTCGCGACGGTGCAAGACGCGGCAGAATTCGATCACCTTGGCCTTCTTGTCTATCCTCAATCCCAGCCGATAATCTCCAAAGCCTACCTTATAGTAGTCTCGATATCCCCTTAGTTTCTCGACACCCGCTATAGCATAGGGATTAGTAGCTTTTGGCATCTCTTCAAAGGCGAAGGTTTCTACGCGCCGGCGCAGCTTGGTGGGGAGCTGTGCTAGCTCTTTGAGGAAGGTAGGCTTATAAGCTACTTGCCAGCTCATTGATCACCGAGATTTTTTCAAGCGCGCATAGCGCCGCCGTGCGGCTTGCAAGTCAAGAGGAGGCTCATCCTCAACTGCTTTGATGCTTTGTCCCAGGGCATAGTCTTCGAGCAATTCTTCGATCTTGCGGAAGGTGGCCAAATCGAGCTGGACAGCAATAGGCTCCTGACGCTCGTTGACAACATAGCGTTTTTTGATCTTCAGCATTTCGCTTTCCCCCTTGACTGCGCTCGGCAATCTTCATAAATTATATCAGATCACCTTCACCCTATCGCTCTCCCTTCCACGGAGAGGGTACAAGGTGAGAGGA
>CAZODX010000013.1:5084-14962 GCA_964578715.1 uncultured Thermotogae bacterium
AGTCTAGTGAGAGTATAGCACATACTTGGGATGGTGTCAAGGGAGTCCTGCGGCTGCAGGGGGGGACAAGTTATTGCCTGGCAGCGTCGAGCAATCTGAAAATGGCCGGCAGCTGCGCCCGCGCCGCTGCTTCTCCCAGCGCGATCCGCTCCTCTGCTCGATGGTAGCTGAGATTGCCCACGAGCGAGTCGTCGGGCATCTCCGGGGAGATGAGCACTTCCGGTGGGAAAAGCTCCAAAGTCAGCTCCGTCAGCCGCCACACAAAGATCGAGATCGCTAAATCTAACGCTTCAAAAAGCCCCGGCGCCCCCTTGGGCGGATGGGCCATGCGATAGCGCTTCGATCCCAGATTGACCTCCACGGCGATCACAGCCTCGGCGCCAAGCTGGCGGGCAACGTCTACGGGGAGTGGGCTGACTAGGCCTCCATCGGCGAGGTATCTTCCGTCGCGCTCAACGGGCACAAAGAGCCCCGGAATCGAAAAACTCGCGCGGATCGCTTCGATGAGCGAGCCCTCTTTCAGTAAGACGCGCTCCCCCGTATCTAGATCGGTCGCCACAGCTACAAACGGGATGGGCAGCTCCTCGATGCGGCGGTCGCCGCCCAAGATCTCCCTGAGAATGCGTTCGACGGCGGAACCGCTCGACCAGCCATGAATGGGCAAGGTGGGCTGGAGGCTGCGCGCGATGCGCCAGAGATCTATCTTGAGCCATTCGCGCTCGAGCTGAGCGGCGCTGACCCCGGCAGCAAACGCCCCGCCGATCATGGCGCCGATGGAGCTGCCCACGACCAGCGAGATCGGGATCTTGTGCTCCTCGAGCACCTTGAGGACCCCGATGTACGCGGCGCCCCGCGGGCCGCCGCTGCTGAGCACCAGCGCGATCTTCTTCATGGGAAGCTTATTATAGAAATCTCATGCCGATCTTGTCAATTTGCACTTAGGCGCTGATCTGTTACAATATCATCGAGATTATGGCAAAGATCTCTGCGAAGCCCTCAGATAGAGCAGCTTGCTCGGATGATCGCCAAGCTTTCCCCTGTGGAGCGCCAGCACCTGTGTGAGTTATTAGCCACTTTACCAAGCGTGCCCGCAAGGATCTGAGGAGACTCCCAGCAAAAATCAAAGCCCAGATTCGAGAAGCTATTCGTTCTTTGGCTCATGATCCCTACCAAGGGGTCAAGTTGCTCGGACGATGGGAAGGGTATCGTCGCCTCCTGAGTGGGAAGATCGAATCATTTATCGCATCTATGGCAACGAACTGATCATTCACTACGTGCGTCCTCGAAAGGAATCCTATCGCATTTGACTTCTCGCGCTTCCTGCGCTACTGTGAGGGATCACTATAGACTGAGGGTGAGAGCCTATGGAACTGCTCAAAAAGCTCTGCGAGGCCCACGGCGTGCCCGGACGCGAAGAGGCCGTCCGCGCCCTCGTCGCGCAAGAGCTTCAGAAAGTCTGCGATGAGATCCGCACCGACGCTTTAGGGAACGTCATCGCGCTCAAGAAGGGCAGCGGGCGCGGCCCGAAAGTGATGCTCGCCGCGCACATGGACGAGATCGGTTTTCTTGTCTCACACGTTGACGAGAAGACCGGCTTTCTGCGCATTGATCCTGTGGGCGGGTTCGATCCCAGGGTCTTGATGGCGCAGCGCGTCGTCGTGCACACCGACAGCGGCGATCTTGTTGGAATTATCGGCTCCAAGCCCCCGCACATCCTCACCGAAGAAGAGCGCAAGAAGCCCCTGGAACTCAAAGATCTCTTCATAGATTTAGGGCTACCCGCCGAAGACGTCAAAAAGCGCGTCAACATCGGGGATTTCATCACGCTCCAGCAAGATTTCACGGAGGTCGGTCATCTCGTCTCGTGCAAGGCTCTTGATGACCGCGTCGGCGTCTATGTGATGATCGAAGCCGTGAAGAAAGCAAAAAAGCACGTCTGCGATATTTATGCCGTGGCGACGACCCAAGAAGAAGTTGGGGTGCGCGGGGCGCGGGTCTCGAGTTTTAACGTCGCGCCGGATATTGGAGTCGCGCTCGACGTCACGGTCGCCAGCGATGTGCCTGGCGTCGGCGAGCACGAGCACGTGACGAAACTTGGCGCTGGGGTCGCTATTAAAATCAAAGACTCGCTCTCGATCTCTAATCCTAAGCTCGTGCGTACCATGCGCCAGCTTGCTGAGCAGAGAAAGATCAAATATCAGCTAGAGATTCTGCCGCGCGGCGGCACCGACGCCGGCGCGATCCAGATGACGCGCGAGGGCGTCGCGGCGATCACGCTCTCCATCCCGACACGCTATCTGCACTCGGTCGTCGAGGCTGCGCATAAAGACGACATCCACGCAGCGATTGACTTATTAGCGGCGTTCTTAGAGACTGCGCACGAAGTCGACTACAGCTTGTGAGGATGCGTTGTGAGCGGTCTGGTGGTGCTGATCTGTGTGAGCCTTAGAGTAACTTGACAGTCCTTGGGCTGTCTGCTAGTGTAAAAACCATAAGGGAGGGAAGTTCTGTGAAGATCGTGCTTGACACCCTGGGAGGCGATCGTCCTCCGGCGGAGCTGATTGCCGGAGGCGTCGCGGCCATCCAAGAGTTCGACGTCGAAGTCGTCTTCGCCGGAGATCGCCAGCTCATCGAGCGCGAGCTGGACAAGTATCCCAATCTCACCAAATGCTCCATCCTGCACGCGCCGGAAGAGATTACCATGCACGAGGCGCCCGTCGAGGCAGTCCGCAAGAAGAAGAACAGCTCGTTGGTGCAGGGGATTCGTACAGTGCGTCAGAGCGAGGCCGACGCGTTCGTCAGCCCGGCCAATACCGGGGCCGTCATGGCCGCGGCCATGTTCAATCTCGGCAGGCTCCCCGAGATAGATCGTCCGGGGATCGGCGTGCTCATCCCAACGCTCGAAGGCCGACGCACCATGATCATTGACGCTGGGGCCAACGCCGAGTGCGATCCCGAACACTTATTAGAGTTTGGCGTCATGGGCACGATCTATATGAGAGAACTGCTTGGGGTCCAAAACCCGCGCGTGGGGTTGCTCAACATCGGGGAAGAACCGCAAAAGGGCGATTCTCAAGCCCTCAAGGCGTTCGCGTATCTCCAGCAAGAGCTGCCCAACTTCGCCGGCAACGTCGAGCCGAACAGACTCGTCGAAGGGGGCTTCGACGTCGTGGTCACCGACGGGTTCACGGGAAATATCTGTCTGAAAGCCTACGAAGGCGCGGCAACCGTCACAGTGAGATACTTAAAGCGCGAGATCGAGAAGAGCCTGCTCGCCAAGCTCGCCTTGCCGTTCTTGTGGCCCTCGCTCAAGAGACTCAAGCGCGAGATGAGCGCTGTTCAGTACGGGGGAGCGCCGCTGTTGGGCGTGCGCGGCGTCGTCATCATCGCCCACGGCAACTCCAATGCTGAAGCGATCAAGAACGCCATCAGGGTTGCCAAAGAAGCCGTCGAGCACAGAGTCGTCGAGAAGATCGAGCGCGGGGTGCACGAGAGCTTGGTGCACTTGGGGTTGGTGCCCACCTCGGGAGAATCGTTATGAAGGGCCGACCGGGGATTGCAGGGATCGGCTGCGCCGTCCCGGAGCAGCGCGTGACGAACTTCGACCTGGAGAAGCTCGTGGATACTTCCGATGAGTGGATCGTGACGCGCACGGGGATCCGCGAGCGCCGCATCTTACGACCCAGCGAAGACCCGGCGCAGCTGGGGATCGCGGCGGCGCGCCAGGCGATTGCGCACGCCGGGCTCTCCCCATCGGATATAGATTTTCTCATCACCGCGACCAACGTCCCGGAGATGCTCGTGCCCGGCTCGTCGCCGTTCATCTGCGAGGGCTTGCAAATACAGAGAGAGATCCCGTTCTTCGACATGATTGCAGGATGCACGGGGTTCGTCTACGCGCTCAAAGTCGCGGCCGATCTGGTCACGGCGGGCAGCTATAAAAATATCTTAGTCGTGGGGATGGAGGCGCTCTCGCGCTTCACAGATTGGCAAGACCGCTCGACGTGTGTATTATTTGGGGACGGCGCCGGGGCAGCGGTCGTGCGCATGATGCCTGCGGGGCGGGGGATCTTAGCGAGCTCTCTTGCGGCTGATAGTTCCAAATGGGGCTTGCTCTACGTCCAAGCCGGGGGAGTGAGGACCCCAGCAAGCCTAGAGACGGTGCAGAAGCGTCAGCATTTCTTGCGCATGGAGGGCGGTGGGGTCTTCAAGAGCGCCGTGCAGATGATGGAGGAGACCACCGAACGGGCCCTCGCCGATGCAGGCTTGACCAAAGACGACATCGATTGGATCGTGCCGCATCAGGCGAATTTGAGAATTATCACATCCTTGGCCAAACGCTTTGGCATCGCCATGGAGAAAGTGATTGTTAATATAGATCGCTACGCGAACACATCTACGGCGTCGATCCCGATTGCGCTGACTGAAGCCGTCTGTGACGGCCGGATCAAGCCGGGGGATATCGTGGTGCTCACGGCGTTTGGCGCAGGCGTGACCTATGGGGCGATCGTGTTGCGATGGTGATAGATATGTCCAAGCTGACGGTACGGCTAGAGAGAGATCGTCCAGGGTGGTTTGCGGAGCTGGTTGAGCTTGAGCTGTACGCGCACGGCAAGACCAAGCAAGAAGCCCTGGAGAAGCTCGCTGATGTCGTGCTGGACTATTGGGTTCACCTTACAGAAGACGCAGCGTTGCGGCGCACAGAGCCGTGTCGTCGGCATTATCAGTTTTATAGGAATCACGTATGGCCGGCTGTTGTAGAGATCCTCCAACAGCCACCGCGCTCATCTCCCAAAGTGCTCTCTCTTCTCCCATTGATTGCTTATCGGAGTGCGTTTCTATGGCTAAAAGGCGCTGGAAGCCAAAGGAGATCCGGAGCATCCTCCTCAAGCTAGGGTTCAGTGAGAAGAGAGGCCGAGGCAAAGGAGATCATCGTATGTACTTCAAGACGGTCGAAATTGCTCAAGGAAAAGCCATAACGCTGATCACTATGGTAGACATAGGGGGAGACGTTGTCTCAGCGAAATCTTTGAGGAGCATCTTGAGGTCTATCAAGCTTGATATGCGAACACTTGAGCGTGCTTACGAAGGACAATATCATCGCCGCGATTATGAGGGCTATTTGCTAAAAATTCTATCATGAAGACAGCTTTCGTCTTTCCCGGTCAAGGCTCACAGTATGTCGGCATGGGGCGAGAGTTATTTGAACGTCATCGCGCCCGCGTCGAGCCGTTCTATCAACGAGCTTGCGAGGCCCTGGGCTTTGATCTGCAAGAAGTGATCTTCTCCGGCCCGGAAGAGAAATTAAAACTGACCGAGTTCGCCCAGCCCGCGATTCTCTTGGACAGCGTCATCAAATTCGAGCTTCTGGGACGGACGCCCGACTACGCTGCCGGGCACAGCTTGGGAGAGTATTCGGCGCTGGTGTGTGCTGGGGTCTTCAGTGTAGAAGATGGGCTGCGCTTAGTGCACCTGCGTGGGAGGTTCATGCAAGAAGCCGTGCCCGTCGGCCAAGGGAGCATGGTGGCCATCTTGAAGTTAGACTATGAGAGGGTTCAGGAGATCTGCGCCCAGACAGGGGCGGAGATCGCCAACTATAACGCTCCCGATCAGATCGTGATCTCTGGTCGCAAAGAAGCGGTGCTCAAGGCTAAGGAACTTGCAGAAGCCCGTGGGGGCAGAGGGATCGAGCTTGCTGTATCTGCGCCGTTTCACAGCTCGCTGATGAAGCCCGCCGAAGAGCGCCTCAAGCCGGAGATCGAGCGCGTTCACTTTGCTGCGCCGCGCTTCCCTGTTCTTTCGACAGTAAGCGGCGAGCCGGAGACCGATCCCCAGCGCCTTCAAGAGCTGCTCACGCGCCAGATCACCGCACAGGTACGCTGGACTGAGTATGTGCTGAGACTGAAGTCTCTCGGCGTGACGAAATGTATCGAAGTGGGGCCAGGGGATGTGCTCACCAAGCTTATGAAGAGAATAGACAGAGAACTCGAAGCGCTAAGCTTCGCCCAGGTGATGGCATGAGCGAGCCCGGGCCATGTCAGTGCCCTTCACATCGTTGGCGGAGTAAATCAGGCAAGATGCCAACGATAACGTAATCCGTCTTATTCTCGGAAATCTTGTTGTTTCTGCACTCCTTCAAATTCTCCAAGCTCTTGGCTATATCTTGTAATGGGTTAAATGGCCATAGCTGCAACCCTATCTCGTTTTGGGTGATACTGTTACCAACGATCCACAAGTGGGCTAGTGAGCCCCACTCGATGCCCTTTGCGTTGTTGATGATCTCATTCTCTGTGATAAGGTACTCGCCTCCTAAGGACCCTCTTGACAGTTGTAAAGCAGCATCCTTATGGCGTTGGAGTCTATTCATTTTTATCTCCACGCTGCCATTGCCGCAGCAGCTCCCGATTCCTACAATGTTATCTTCTAAGGTATTGGCGACAAGCTCAATCCCATCGTTATAACCCATCAGAGAGACCCCTACTGAGAACCCTCGAATCTGGTTTGAATTGAGAGAAATCCGGCTTGATTGGCGGATATTAATACCTGCTACTTTTTGCTCGCTTCCTATAAAGCGGTTAGCAAATATTACCACACTATTGTGATGCTCAAAAAGTGGAGCTACAGGATATAAGACAATCGGCACATCCAAGAAGAGGTTACTTATAATGTCTAGAGCCAGCTCTCCCTTAAGCTGCATCCCTCCATTCCCTTGGGAATCAGCTTGGAAGCGGTTATTGAAGAACGCACCCCTCACACTTCCTACTACTTGTACCTCGCCTTCAAATGTGAGATTTTGGAAAGCTACAGCTGTGTAATAAGAACCGGCTACAAAGGCTGTCACGGAATCTTGTGATGAAGAGGGCCGTCTCAGAATGACCGATTCTTGGCTTGCTCCCTGAAGCCAAACGTTCTTAAGGATAGTCAGCCTCTCTTCATAAATACCAGGGGCGATGCGAATGAGGGGAATCTCCAAGGGAGATTGTAAATCGGTTATTGGAGGTGTTGCAGGAGCGGCTTCAATGGCCTCTTGGATTTTAGAGAACTGGCATACAGGTGGCCCTTCAGGACAGACAATCAATTCGACTAGTGGCTTGACAGGCAGTTCTTGAACTTGATTGCGAACAAGGCTTAGAAAGGAGGGCGAGACCCTCCATAGGACCTCGCTTGGTTTCTTACTCATGCTGCTAGGGGTAACTAGCATGACCAATAGGACTACTAATACCCAGATAATCTGCATATTTTAAGACCTCCTTCGTACTCACCATCTTGATCCAATATGCTCATCAGGTTCAGCAGGAGGCGGAGCAGCTCCTATCATGTTGTTCCCTTCCCCAGGGTCTATAGTACTGTAATTTGAACTACTTTCACTACTGCTTCCCCAGGGTTGAGCATTACAATTCGCTGAACCGGTGGCCTCCTTACAAGCTATACTTTGGAGTTCTGCGCTGGTAAACTTGCTACAGTCTCCAATACAAGCATACTCAACCGTTCCATCAGGTCGGATTCTCCAAACAAGGATTGGGATATCCGAGTTCGCGAACTGGGAGCGAATAGCATTTAGAGCTATATCCGTTTGTGTGGTTGACGCTTGAGGATTAGTAAAGCCATAGGTGACAATGCCGCGCGCGCTTCTCCCTGCAGCGTTGCGTGCTTGATCTATAGCTTGAGCAATCCATGTTATAAGATGCAAGGTATTCCCTTTAAAATTCGCAGGAGAGTCCTGAGGGAGAGGGAAATCACAGGGAACACAGTGATTCCCCAAAGCGACAGCTACGATATCCTTCCTACCAGAGATACCAGAGATGCGAAAGACTAGGAAAGGATCTGCGTGCACTCGAGGATCAAAAGTTGGAGGGTTCGCGGATTCAGAATTCCCTTGAATTCCAATTAACTGCCAAGGCTTGTCGAAGGGAGTGCTGGAGCTGCCCTGTCGAATAACATTGTCTAGCATTTTGAAACTCCCAGCCCCAATCTCGACGCGGTATTGATGGTCGTGCCCTCCTCTGTCTACCGGGCCGGGCCTCATCCACTGGAGCATTCCCAATAAGCCTTTTACTAGCTCACAACCTGTTCCACAGCTGAAGGGCTTGGGAACGCCAGCTACAGTCTCAAGGTTTGGGTATTTAGTAGGGTTATTGAGAATTTCGTTAATAACATTATCCAATTGGCTAGTAAAGTCATTAGCTGCTTGTCGCCCGAAGAACGCATCAATAGAGGCCCAGGTCACCTGCCATAAGAAAGAGAAATCGCTAGCAAATTGGGCCACTTCGTCTGGTCTTGTTATGAGCCCACTGTTGGTCGGTAGCAGATATAAAGCGATCTTCATGCCAAGGGTTAACATTCTTGCCACATCTTCGGCAGGTGGGCCACTAGGTTGAGGTTGTGCGAGTAAAAACTCAGATTGTTGGCGAACTAACTCTTGGATGAACTTTCGGGCAAGTTGACGATCTTGTAAACCAGCAGCGATGAGAATCGCTTGTTCCACCTTAGTCAGCCCTTGTGTTAGTAAATTGTTATAAACCTCATCAAATTGTCCACCATTAAGGGCCTTGGCTAACGCCTTAAGCCAGCTTACTAGAGTTTTAGGTGGAATTGAATCGAGCGACTTGAATGCCCGTAACAACTGATAAGAGCGTGGATCAAAAGTTACGGGTGAATTAGAATCTAAAGAGAACTCTGCAGCAAATCTCATCCAGTTATGAAGTTGGTCATAGTCCAACTGTCTGAAACCCGCAAGCAACAAGTTACTTTCTTGGTCCATCCGGCTTCGATCCCACGTATATATCATACCATAAAGACCTGCATTCGCCAATGTATTATACGCCTCTACTCCCTTCCTATACGCACTGCCGTTTGCCCACTGCCTTGCGTACCATTCTCTCCTGAAGTGTGACAAAGAAGCCGACTGCAACCACTGATCAAGATCGAAAGTCCTAGGACCGATATCAGGACAACGAGCAGTCTATCTTTTTGACACTGGTGAATCATTATCGTTGAGCCTCCTTTGCTAAGCCTTTCATGCCAAAGATTTTAGCTTTTTTTTTCAGTAGTCTGTAACAAGAGTTACTTCCGAACAAAAATTATCGCTGGTACACTTAGGGGAATTTGGCAGAGCTTTTTATGCGTGATTCAAAACTTTGACACTGACTAATCAATTTGCTAAGGTTATTACCTATGAGCGAGTTTCAGGACTTTACTGGCAGGGTCGCAATCGTCACCGGCGGGACGCGCGGCATCGGCAGAGCGATTGTCGCTATGCTTGTCGCTCGCGGCGCAAAAGTTTATGTCTTTGCGCGCGATCTCCACGCCGGTCACGCTCTCGAGCAGGAGCTGGGAAGACAGTGCGTCTTCGCCCAAACTGATATTGCCAATGGCGCGCAGGTAGACGAGCTGATCGAAGAGATTTTTAAGCGCGAAGGACACATAGATTTCTTGGTGAATAACGCTGGTATCACTAAAGACAATCTGTTGCTGAGGATGAAAGACGAGGAGTGGGACGCGGTCTTGACGACGAACTTAAAAGGCGCGTATTACTGTACGAAATCTGTGGCGCGGTGGATGCTCAAGCAGCGTTCTGGGGCGATTGTGAATATTACGTCGGTGGTCGGGCAGATGGGCAACGCCGGGCAAGCCAATTACGCGGCGGCCAAGGCCGGGCTCATCGGGTTTACGAAGAGTGTGGCGCGCGAGCTGGCCTCGCGAGGGATCCGCGTCAACGCTGTGGCGCCGGGATTTATTGAGACAGCGATGACCGCGCAGCTTCCCGAAGAAGTGCGCACGAGATATCTCGAGACGATCCCGCTGGGGCGGTTTGGCCGCCCCGAGGAGGTTGCCGAGGTGGTGTGCTTCTTGCTTTCGGAGCGCGCATCGTATATAAC
>CAZODX010000014.1:0-1040 GCA_964578715.1 uncultured Thermotogae bacterium
CGCCGTGCCCACCCCAGGGTCGATCACCGCGCAATGAACCGTCTTCTCCGGGAAGTAGGGCGCGACCATCCAGAGCAAGAATGCCCCAGCGCGCACGTGATGGCGCTCGACATCGTGGCTGATATCAACGATCTGAGCCGTGGGGCAGATCGACAAGACGACGCCCCGCATCGCCGCAGGATACCCAGAAGCCAAGCCGAAATCGCTGAGCAGCGTTATGAACGCCATCGCCCTGTCATTGTAGAAACAGTTGGGCTTTGGTGCAAGGGGATTTTTACTCTCTATACACGCGCGCGATGCGCTTCGACAGGGCCGTGAGCACGACTTCTGTGAAATTGGCCCCGACCTTGCGCGCGATCTCCTCGGCGGGCATCTGCGGGCCGATTAGCTCGACCTCATCTCCGACTGTGACTTCGGGGATATCCGTCACGTCCACCGTGATCTGGTCCATGGAGATCGAGCCGACCATGGGCGCGCGCTTCCCGTGAATTACGACTTCGCCGACATTGGCTAAGAGCCAAATCACCCCATCGGCATAGCCCACCGGGATCGTGGCAATCTTGGAGGGCCTTTGGGTCTGGAAGCGCCGCCCGTAGCCGATAAAGCTCCCCGCGGGAAGCTCGTTCATGGTGACAATCCAGCTGCGCACTCGCAAGATGGGCTTGATCGGCTCGGTCCAGGGACGCCGCACTTCGGGATACCCATAGAGCAAGATCCCGGGGCGGACCATATTGTAATATCCCGTGGTCACTTCGCTCTCGTATTGTACCAGCCCGGAGCTGTTGGCGATATGCCGCAGCGGGGGCAGAAGCCCCTCACGATCTAACTGAGCTAGAAGCTCATTGAAAACCCGGAGCTGCTGGCGCGTATACTGTTGGTCTTCTTCGCGCTCGCTGTAGGAGCACGCAAAGTGCGAGAAGATCCCGGTGCACTCTAGAGAGGGCATCCGAGCGACGGCGCGGCAGAGCGTCAGAGCATTCTGGGGGAGAACGCCGTTGCGCCCCATCCCCGTGTCGACTTTGATCTGGACGCGCACCCGC
>CAZODX010000014.1:1050-14881 GCA_964578715.1 uncultured Thermotogae bacterium
CCGCCGTCCCTGACGCTGCGCTTCCGCTGCGAGCGCCTGGGCAAATGCTTCGCTCGAGATGGTAATATCGACGTCGGTGCGCACCAGCTCTGGGATATGGGCGAGCCGCGACGAAGCTAAGATCAAGATAGGGGTCGTGATCCCGGCCTCGCGCAGCTCTTGGGCTTCCGCAATGCTGGCGACGCCAAAGTAATCGACGCCGGCGCGCTCCGCCGCTTTGGCAACACTTACTGCCCCATGCCCGTAAGCGTCGGCCTTGATGGGGAAGAGGATCTTTATGCGCTCCCCAAGGCGTGCCCGCACCGTGGCAATGTTGCACGCTAGCTGCTTGAGATCTATGAGCGCTTCCCCCATATACGGGCGCATAGCCCTACGAGTATACGCTCCCCGCAGATCTCTCCCAAGGGAGCACGACCCTTGCCTGCAAGACCAACTCCCTGGCGGAGGTGGACGCCTGTCTCATCCCAGCGCACCCATCCCAAGTAGAATCAGCTTCACATGAATACCGCGATCATTGGGATCTTAGGTGGCATGGGGCCAGCCGCAACCGTTGAGCTCTTCCGACGCATCGTCCTGCTCACCCCTGCACAATGTGATCAAGATCACATCCCCATCGTCATTGACAATAACCCCAAGATTCCTGACCGTGGGCCGTTCATTCTTGAGGGGGGACCTGACCCGCGTCCGGCGTTGTGCCGCAGCGCCCGCAGACTCGAGCGCATGGGAGCAAGCTTCATCGCCATGCCGTGCAACACCGCCCACGTCTTCCTGCCCTATCTGAGAAAAGCCGTGCGCATCCCGTTTATCGATATGATCGCCGAGACAGCACAAGCCATCACAGAGAGAACCGTTGGGCTCTTGGCCACGGAGACGACCGTGCGCACCGGGCTCTATGCAGAAGCGTGCTCTGCGCGCGGCATTGCAGTGCTCACCCCCAGCGCTCTTGATCAAGCGCGCGTGATGGAGATCATCTACGCGATCAAGGGGGGCTTATGGGATCTTGCGATGAAGCGAGATCTGCGTCTGATTGCGGCGCGCCTGCGCGAGCGCGGGGCACAAGCCCTTATCGTGGGCTGCACAGAGCTCTCTTTAGTAGTAAGCCACGAGGACTTTGACGGGCCGATCTATGACGCTTTGGATATCTTAGCGCGCGCGTCAGTGCGCAAGGCTTTGCATGCTCAGCAAGGGATGCGCCAGATGCCGCAGCCAGACCATAAGAATCTCCATATAAAGATGAGAGCCAGGGCGAGCAGGGCCAGCACGAGCATCCCATAGAGAATCCGGCGTGCGCGCATGGGCGTACGCCCATTGTAACCTGAAGGGGCTTGACAAGGGAATAGAATTTTGGTGAAAATCTCTTTTATGGATCTGAATTGGGAATTATCGATGCGGCTGGTCATCGCGGCGTTATTGGGAGCGTTAGTAGGGTGGGAGCGGGAGCGGGCGCAGCGTCCCGCAGGATTGCGGACGTATATGTTAGTCGCGTTTGGCTCGGCGCTCTTCACGGTGCTGTCGGTCACGGCATGTAGCCCAGGGGCTGATCCCGGGCGCTTAGCAGCAAACATTGCCGTGGGGATTGGGTTTCTTGGCGCGGGCACGATCTTTCGTGAAGGGGAGGTCGTGCGCGGCTTGACGACGGCTGCGGGGCTGTGGGCTGTTGCCGCGATCGGGATGGCTGCCGGGGTTGGATTTTATCTATTAGCCTTGATCTCGACGGCTATCGTGCTCAAAGGCACACACTAGCTTATAAAGAATGAATCAAGCGCTTGCGCATCTCCAACTTGTCCATATCAGCAAGAGCTTCACCCGCGATGGGCTGCCCTTGCCCGTGCTCGACACGATCGATCTCGACGTCAAACACGGCGAACTCGTCGCGCTCATAGGCCCCAGCGGCTGCGGCAAGACGACACTCTTACATATCATTGCTGGGCTTATCAGCCCCGATTCGGGAACAATCTATCTGGACGGCGCTCCCATCACTAACGGGAGCCATGTCGCCTATATGCACCAGAAAGATCTGCTCCTGCCCTGGCGCACCGCCCTGAAAAACACCCTGCTTGGCCCGGAGATCGCCAAAGAAGACCTAGCCCAAGCCGAAGCCCGCGCGAGACAGCTCTTTGCAGAGTTCGGGCTGTCGGGATTTGAGGACGTCTACCCCGCACAGCTGTCAGCGGGGATGCGCCAGCGCGTCGCCCTCATCCGCACGCTCCTTGCGCACAGAGAGATCTTACTGCTCGATGAGCCCTTCGGGGCGCTCGACGCGCTCACTCGGTCTGAATTGCACGACTGGCTTCTGAAAGCCCGAGAAAAATTCCCCCAGACAACGCTCTTCGTCACCCACGACGTCGAAGAGGCCCTCAAGCTCGCCGACAGAGTCTATGTGCTCTCCGAGCGCCCCGCGCGCGTCAAGACCGTGATCACCGTCTCTTTGGAGCGCCCGCGTGATCCGACTCACCCAGAGTTTGTCGCGCTCAAAGCTGAGCTTCTTCGATGGCTCCGCGCCGCTTGACAAGACTCATACCAAGTGCTACACTCTGTGTGTCGTAGGGGAGCTCGGGGAACCGGGCTGAGAGGGTCTCTACTCTGAGACCGACCCTTGGAACCTGATCCGGGTAATACCGGCGAAGGGAACCTTCAGCGTCCTCCCGAGATCTCTCCTTCAGAAACTCATACAGGAGGGATCATCATGCTGCGTCGCGCAGCCGTCGTCCTGCTCATCGGATCGGTGCTGGCTTGGGGGATTTCTTTGGCCCAGGCCGGCGAAGGTTCTAAGCTCGTCGTCTACGTCTATGACAGTTTTGTCTCGTGGGGTCCGGCAAAATTTATTAAGGCCGAGTTCGAGAAGCGCAACCCCGGCATCGAAGTCGAGTTCGTCGGGACCGGGCCGAGCCGCACCATGCTCGCCCGGCTCGTGCAAGAGATCCAGTCCGGCGGCACACCCGCTGACGTCTTCATGGGCGAGATCAACGACGTCCCCAAAGCCAAGCAGTTTGGGCTCTTCGTGCCCCTCAGCGAAAGCGACGTCCCCAATCTCAAGACCGTCTCCAAAACTCTCTTCTTTGACCCGGAACGGACGCTCATCCCCTATGAACACGGGTTTATCACGCTCGTCTACGACAGCGAAAAACTGAAACCCGAAGAGCTGCCCAAGACGTTTGCCGATCTGACAAAACCCCAGTACCAAAAGAAGCTGATCATCCAAGACGCGCGCACGTCGAGCGTGGGGCACGCGTTCTTGCTCTGGACGATCTTTAATTATGGGAACTTGGGCTACTTGGACTATTGGAAGCAACTCTTACCAACGATCTTGACGATCCAGCCCGGCTGGAGCGCCGCGTACAAGCTCTTCACCAAGGGCGAAGCCCCCATGGTCGTGAGCTTCTCCACCGACGCGTGCTTCGACGCGCGCTACAAGCCCCTGCTCCTCAACGATCAGGGGTATCGAACGATCTTCGGAGCGGGGATCGTCAAGAGCACCGATAATCCCAGACTATCTCGGGCGTTTTTAGACTTCTTGCTCTCGGTCGAAGTCCAAGAGAAGCTCCCCGATACCGAAGTGATGTTCCCGGCGAACTCGAGCGCGAAGCTCCCCGAGCAATGGCGAACCTGTGCGGTCATCCCGCCCAAGCCGGTGATGCTGCCCTTGGATTTAGTCGCGGAGAACGACGACCGCTGGCTCGATGAGTGGGCCAGGCTCGTCGTCACGGGACGGTAGAGTGTGAGTGCGCGAAAGTGGGGAGGAGAGCAGATCCTGCTTATCCTCCCCTTGCTCTTTTTGATAGTATTCTTCTACGGGCCCGTCGCAAATCTTTTACGCGAGGGCCTCACCAAAGACGGCGTCTTCTCCCTCGACTTCGTCACCCAGATCCTCACCGATAGCTACTTCCAACACGTCATTCTCTTCACGCTCTGGCAGGCGCTTCTGAGCACATTGGCGAGTATCGTTCTCGGGCTGCCCTTGGCGTATATCTTGGCACACTATGAGTTTCCGTTAAAGAGAGTTATTCGTGCGCTGACGATCGTGCCCTTTGTGCTGCCGGCGATCACGGTCGCTTTGGGGTTTGCGTTGCTCTTTGGGCGTAACGGCTATCTCAATCAATTGTTGATGAGTCTCCTTGGGCTGAGCGAGCCGCCCCTGCCCATTATGTATTCTCTGACGGGAATCGTGCTGGCACACGCGTTCTATAACGCTCCGATCATCACGCGCACGGTGCACGCCGCGTGGGAGAGGCTCGACCCGCGCTACGAAGAGAGCGCTCGCGCACTAGGTGCGTCGCGCTTCTATGTCTTCAAGGACATCACGCTCCCTATGATTCTCCCGGGGCTGCTCAGCGGCGCGGCGTTAGTATTTATCTTTTGTTTTCTGAGCTTCCCCATCGTGCTCTCTGTGGGCGGTGGGCGCTTCTCTACAATAGAAGTCGAAATCTACACGCGCGTCGTCACCCGGCTCGATCCCCAGTTTGTGAATTATAAGATCGGCGCGGCGTTGGCGCTCATTGGGCTCGTGCTCTCGCTCGCGATGACATATATCTATCTGCGCGTGCAGGGGAGCTTCGCCAAGCAAGCCGAGCACGTGCGCCCGCGCCCCACTATCCCGCTCTTTGCCGGAGCGCGCGATCTGCTGCGCCCAACGAAAGTCTTGCTTTGGCTCTACGTGCTGATCAGTCTGGTGCTCTTTGCCGGACCGATGCTCGCTATCGTCATCGATTCTCTTTGGGAGGACACCCCAGCGGGCGGGCATTGGACTCTTCGCTGGTACTCATATATCTTCACGCCGGACTACGAAGCGCTCTTGGGGGATTCGCCCTTGCGAGCAATCGTCAATAGCATCAGCTTCGGGCTGGGGGCGACGGCTATTGCTGTGCCGTTGGGGCTTATCTTTGCGTATGTGATTGCGCGGCTGCGCTGGGTTGGCCGCCGGCTCTTCGATACGCTCCTCATGGCCCCTTTAGCGACATCGTCTATTGTCTTAGCGTTTGCGCTCTTGAGGGCGTTCAGCGCGCCGCCCCTAAAATTAGTGGGCACTGCAACGGCGGTGATCATCGCCCATGCTGTGATCATCTTTCCGTTTATCGTGCGGGCGCTTGTGCCGGTCTTAGAGAATCTCGACATAAAGATTGTCGAGATGGCGCGCAGCCTTGGGGCGTCGCGCTGGCGGGCGCTGCGCGAGATCGAGCTGCCCCTTGTGGCCACGGGGCTGGTCGCCGGGGCGGTCTTCGCGTTTGCGCTGAGTTTAGGCGAGATGAGCGCGACACTCATGCTCGCCCGCCCAGGGCTCAACACGATGCCCGTGGCCGTCTATCGCTTTCTGAGTCAGCATTCGCTTGGGGCCCCCAGCGCCATGAGCACCGTGATGATTGCCGTCTCGGCACTAGCGTTTATACTCTTAGAGCGCTGGGGAGAGAGGGCGCTGAAGAATTTTTGAGCCATGCACGTTACACTCAAAGAGATCACGAAGCGCTTTGGCACCGTCGTCGCTCTAGAAGACATCTCGCTCGACGTGAGCGACGGGGAGCTGCTGGCACTTGTAGGCCCTAGCGGCTGCGGCAAGACGACGCTCTTGAGGCTGATCGCGGGCTTTGAGGCTCCAGACGCTGGGGATATTCTCTTCGATGGGCAAAGTATTCTGGGCGTGCCGCCGGAGCGACGTGGGGTCGGCTTGGTCTTTCAGAACTACGCGCTCTTCCCCCATATGACGGTCTTTCAAAATATTTCGTATGGGCTGAAGTTCGCAAGATCTTCTGGGAACGTGAGGGATCGCGTGCGCGAGCTGCTGGAGCTTGTGGGGCTTGCCGGGCTCGAAGGCCGCATGCCATCGGAGCTGTCAGCGGGTCAGCAGCAGCGCGTCGCGCTCGCCCGCGCGCTCGCTCCCCATCCCAAAGTGCTCTTGCTCGACGAGCCCCTCAGTGCTTTGGATGCGAAGCTTCGCGAGCGCCTGCGCCTAGAAATCAAAAGAATTCAGAGAGCTCTGAAGATCACGACGCTCTATGTCACCCACGACCAAGAAGAGGCCCTCGCCGTCGCCGACCGAGTCGCGGTCATGAGCGTCGCTCATATCGAGCAGATCGGGACGCCGCACGAAGTCTATCACACTCCAAAGACGGAGTTTGTCGCGCGCTTCATCGGGCGAGGAAATCTCTTCTCGGGGCAAGTCGTGCGTCGCGATGGAGAGAGCGTCCTGCTCGCTGTTGGGGAGAGCACGATTCGCGCCCGCGCTCCTCACGACATAGAAATTGGGCAATCTGTGACAGTGCTCGTGCGCCCTGAAAGAATCCAGCTCACCCAAGCTGCTGAAAATACGCTTGCGGGAAAGATCGTTGGGCTGGAGTTTGCCGGGGACGCCGTATGGCTCCACGTAGAAGCCGCCGGCAGTACACTCGCTGTCAAAGCCAGCACGCTCGATGACACATTAGGCGAGGGCGCTTCCGTTCGGCTGGGGTTTTCGGCTTCGGATGTCTATATTGTGCCTAGCGATCGAAGATCGCCACCCACGCCGTGACGATGATCGTTACGGCGATAAAAACCCAGATGTTGAGAAACCACACCGCCGCCACGACGCTGTAAATAAATCCCCGACGTCCTAGGGTATAGGCGTCGCTGCCGCGCATGAACAGATCCGTAAGATACTGCGAAGGCTCGGTGCCTTCCATTTGGTGGAGCGCGTTTGGAGGGGCGCTGATGAGGATCGACAGGAGATTAAAATATCGCAGAGCTGTCAGAAAGCTGAAGAACGAGACAGCAAGCGTAAAGATAATTGCCCAGATGGGGTAATCTTGGGGGCGCAGCCCGCGACTGGGCAACTGGGGCAGCTCGACAATCGCCTCCCAGACGCCGCTGAAACTGATAATAAAGCTCAAGAGCAGCACGCTCGCCGACGCGAGAAACGTCACGGACATAATAATATTGCGGAGCTGGTGCACGACGAGCAAGTGATCGCCTTCTTCAATAGACTGCATGAGCGCGCCAGCGACGGCTTGGCGCATCCGGCCCTTGCGCGTGGCGTGCGCGCGCCGCCGCGAGAGATAAAAATAGATAAAATGATACCCGTAGAAGCATCCGAAAAACGCGATCAGCGCGACTATGGTCTCCAGGGTGAGCGTTTGCATAGTGATCTTTTTGTTATACCGCGCCAGAGCGATCTGAGCAAGGTCTCTTGACACAGCCCTGTGCCGACAGTACAATCGTTCAGCGCACTGGAAAGGCAGGTGCCCTTCGTGGATCTCCCATGATGACTCCACTGGGATTCGAATTGACAGAACCTCAGAAAACAGACCTCCCCGAGATCATCGCGATATTGCCGTTGAAAAACACTGTAGTATTCCCGAACTCCGTCTTGCCTCTGGCCGTGGGGCGCGAAAGCTCCGTCAGATTAATCGAAGACGCGCTCGCCAGCACAAAGATCATCGGGGTCCTCACCCAGCGCGATCCCTCTATTGAGCACCCTTCGCCGCAAGATGTCTACGCTGTCGGCACGATCTGCCGGATCGCCCGCGTGACCAAGACCCCTAATAACGCTTTGCTGCTGTGGGTGCAGGGGTTGCACCGCTTCGCCGTGGAGATGTTCACCAGTGAGACACCGTATCTGATGGCGAAGATCCGGCCCTTGGAGTCTCTCGTCGAAAAAGACATCGAGACCGAAGCCCTCAGCAAGCAAGTCACGGCGCTCTTCCAGAAGATGCTCTCCCTCCTGCCCAATCCCCCCATGGAAATCCACGCCATGGCTTCCAATCTGACCGACCCGGGGCAATTGGCCGACTTCATCACGGCGAATCTCGACATTGAGACCGAAGCCAAACAACAAGTCTTAGAGACCCTGAACGTCAAGGAGCGCCTGACGCTCGTCTTGCGGCTTCTTGAAGAAGAGAATGAGATCTTAGAGGTCGGTTCACGCATTCACACGCGCGTCCAAGAGGAGATCGGGCGGTCCACGCGCGAGCGCATCTTGCGCGAGCAGCTCGAAGCTATCAAGAAAGAGCTCGGCGAAGAAGAAGGCCCGGAGATCGAAGAGCTGCGCCGCAAGATCAAGCACGCCAAGATGCCCAAGGACGTCGAAAAAGAAGCGCTGCGCGAGCTGGAACGCCTGGCCCAGATGCACCCCAGCTCGGCGGAATACACGGTCTCGCGCACATATCTGGATTGGATGATCGCGCTGCCGTGGTCGAAGACGACAAAAGATATGCTCGATATTGCCCGGGCGCGCCAGATCCTCGATGAAGATCACTACGACTTAGAGAAGGTGAAGGAGCGCGTCTTGGAGTATCTGGCGGTGCTGAAGCTCAAGAAGGACATGAAGGGCCCGATTCTCTGTCTGGTGGGGCCGCCGGGGGTGGGGAAGACCTCGCTAGGGATCGCCCGGGCGCTCGGGAGAAAGTTCGTGCGCATCTCGCTGGGCGGTGTGCGCGACGAAGCGGAAATCCGCGGGCACCGGCGCACCTACGTGGGCGCGCTGCCTGGGCGCATCATCCAAGGGTTGCGGCGCGCGGGCTCGAAGAACCCCGTCTTTATGCTCGACGAGATCGACAAGATGAGCAGCGATTTTCGCGGCGATCCGGCTTCGGCTCTGCTGGAGGTCCTCGATCCAGAACAGAACAGTACCTTCACCGATCACTATCTCGATGTGCCCTTCGATCTGTCGCGGGTGCTGTTTATCACCACCGCGAACGTGTTGTACACGATCCCCAGCCCACTGCTCGATCGTATGGAGGTCCTGGAGCTGCCGGGATATTCTGAAGACGAGAAGGTCCAGATCGCGCAGAGATATCTGATCCCCAAACAGATCAAGGCGCACGGGCTGCGAGCCCACCAAATCGAGTTCAGCGACGCGGCACTGCGCCAGATCATCCGCGACTACACCCACGAAGCCGGGGTGAGAAATTTAGAACGAGAGATCGGGGCGGTCTGCAGGAAGATCGCCGTACAAGTCGCGGAGAAGAAAGATCGCTCCAAGCGCTTCATCCAGCCTGAGGACTTGACGAAGCTGCTGGGGCCGCCGCGCTACTTCTCCGAAGTGGCCGAGCGCCTGACCAAGTCAGGGGTGGCCATTGGGCTGGTCGTCACCCAAGTCGGCGGGGATATCGTCTTCATCGAAGCAACAAAGATGAAGGGCAAGGGTGAGCTCAAGCTCACCGGACAACTCGGCGAAGTGATGCGCGAGTCCGCCCAGGCCGCGCTCAGCTACATCCGCGCCAATGCCGAACAGTTCGGGATCGACCCGGACTTCTTTGCCCATCACGATATTCACATTCACGTGCCGGAGGGCGCGATCCCCAAGGACGGGCCCTCGGCGGGGGTGACCATCGTGACGGCGTTGGCTTCGCTGCTGACCGATACCCCTGTCCAAGCCGATCTCGCGATGACCGGCGAGATCACCCTGCGCGGGAAGGTCTTGCCCGTGGGAGGGATCCGCGAGAAGGTCTTAGCGGCCCATCGCGCCGGCATCAAGACGGTGATCCTGCCCAAGCGCAACGAAAAAGACCTAGAAGAGCTGCCGCAGAACGTCAAGGACGCGCTGCGCTTTGAGTTCGTGGAGGAGATCTCTCAAGTCTTAGAGATCGCGTTACCACGCCATGTCGCAGTTCCCTAAGAGAAGGGCTCCGCGCGTGCTGGTGATCGCCCCACACCCCGATGATGAAGTCCTTGCTACTGGTGGGGTGATCCAAGAGCATCTGCGCAAGGGGCATGTCGTGAAAGTGCTTTTGGTGACGTGCGGGGACGGGCAGCGGCGCGGCCTGCTCCTGCCCCCAAAGCACTTCTTGCGCTTGGGCGAGCGCCGCTATCGCGAATCCCTCAAAGCACTTGAGATTGTAGGGGTGCACGAGAAGCGCGTCATCGCGTTAGGGTATCCCGATCGAAGCTTGGCGCATCTTCGCCCTGATGTTGCGCAGCCCTATAAGTCGCCCTATACGAAGGCTTATGCTGTCCCCTATGCGTGGGCGTACCGCCCCGGAGCGCCCTATACGTATCACGAGCTCTTGACGGACCTCCAAGAGATCTTGATGCAAGAGCGCCCCTCTGTGATCTATCTTCCGCACCCGTGGGATCGCCACAGTGATCATCAAGCGGTCTATCACTTCACGCGCACGGCCTTGCACAAGCTTGGGCTGCACGCCCAGACGCGACACTATCTCATTCACTATGGGGCGTGGCCCCTGCCCGCCGGGAAATATTTCGATAAGCCTTTGCAGCCCCCACGCTCTCTCCGAGATCACGCCCATTGGCTTGCCCACAAGCTGAGCGAAAAACAGATCGCCCGCAAATGCCAGGCCGTCCAGTGCTACCGCTCCCAGATGCACTATATCGAAGACCATCTCTTCAGCTACGTCCGCCGCACCGAGCTCTTCGATCTCCAGCCCCTCTTTACTCTGCAGAAGCCGCGTCTGGCTCGTCTTCCAAGGCTGCTAATTGGTCTTCGTCGAGGCCAAAGTAGTGCCCTATCTCATGAATGACGGTGATGCGCACCTGGCGGCGAATCTCATTCGGGTTGCCTTGAGCGACAGATTCGATATTCTTTTGGAAGATATAGATAATATCAGGCCTGATCTGATCGGAGAAGACAGAACGCTCCGTCAACGGGACCCCTTCGTACAGCCCAAGGAGAGACTCATCGGGAGGATCGGGTCTCTCTTGAATGACGATCATGACGTTTTGGAGGCGCTCTCGAAAGAACTGAGGCAGGCTATCGACAGCTTCCCAAACGAGCTTCTCAAACTCCGCACGATTCACGCCCGCAGTATACCCAAGCCGAGCGCATTTGACAAGATAGAGCACGTGATGGTACAACTAAAGTGTCCATGAAGGGATGGCTCATCGTGGTCTGGGTAGGATTAGGGATTCTGTGGAGCTCAGGGGTAGTTTTTGGGCAGCCACACCCCAGCGATTTCTTCATGGAAGAATTCACATTTGGGTTGCTTGGGGGATTTATTGGGGGGCCGACCATCGAGCTCATCTACGTGACGACGCTCTGCCGCGAAGCCCCTAACCCTCAGCTCTGTCACGGCTTGGGATTTGCCGCGATGCAGATCGGTATCTATACGATCACGCTTCCAGTGGGCGCCAGCGCAGGGATTATCTTGGCCGGGGCCTGGCGCGGCATCGGAAGCGATCTCTTCGATTGGCTCTCGACTTATCTGTTCACCCTGGTGGGATCATGGACGGGCTGGCTCAACGCTGCGGGTATCGTCAAAGTCTCAGAATTTCTCATGGAAAACTTCGGGTGGGATCTCAATATCACGGCGATCTACACGATAACGCGAGTCTCGATGCCCATTCTCTGGGCGTCGCTCTTTGGCACGGTGGGGTTCAACTCTGTAGCACAACCCCGTTCAGGACCGTCTGTGAGCGCGCCGGCATGGAAGCTTCCGCTCTTCACGGTGCGCTTTTAGAGAATTTTTCAGCGAGGGCGCGCTCGACGCACTTGGGCACAAAGCGTGAGACATCGCCGCCGTAGCTTTTGACTTGGCGCACAATGCTCGAACTGATGAACGAAAACTCTCGGCTGGTCATCAGATAGACGCTCTCGAACTCCGGGTCCAAGTCGCGATTGGTCAGAGCGAGCTGAAACTCATATTCGAAGTCGGTGCTCGCTCGTAAGCCGCGCACGACGGCGTGCACTCCGAGTTGGCGCGCGAGGTGCACCAGCAGCCCATCGTGAGCGATCACGGTGATCTCGTCATCAAGACCGACTTCGCGGAGGGCTTCTATCACCAAGCGATGGCGCTCTTCGAGTGAGAAGAGCATGGGTTTATTGGGGTTGCGCATGACGGCGACGATCAGCTCGTCGAAGATCTTTTTCGCTCTGCGGATGATATCAATATGCCCATAGGTGATGGGGTCGAAGCTGCCGGGGTAGAGTGCTTTGGTCATGGTTTTATCATAGCACATGTGCGTGAGGGAAGTCCACTCTGATGCTCGACCCGCTGCGCCGCGAGCTCAAGCCGTTGCCGTTAATCTTAGCTTCAAATTCCCCTCAAAGCAAGAGACTCTCCAAGGCCTGAGGCTCCAGGAGCTCTAGGGTGCGGCCATTATGGTTGAGCCAGCCGCGCTGCTCCCAGCGTTTCAGGAGCCGGCACGTGTGCTCCACGCTCAACCCAGCGAGCTCCGCAAGATCTTTCAGCGTGAGTGAGGGAGGCCGAGCGAGTAAGAGGCGAGCCAAGCGCTCTCGTGCCCCGCGGCCTAAGAGGTCTATCAGACGCTGTTCTATGGTGAAGAGAAACCGAGTCTGAGCTTTCAGAAGCTCAAGCCCCGGCAGCCGCCCGAAATCTTCGCGAGCGATGAAGAAAGTCCAGCTCTCTTCCAACGCCACAGCTGTGTAGTTCCTCTTATCCGCGATGAGAGCTTCTATGCCCACTACCGAGCCCGGCTCTCGCACAAGAGTAAGAAGCTGACAGCGACCACTACGCGTCCGTCGCCAGAGCTTCACCGCTCCTGCGCACACGCAATAGAATCCAAAAGCGGGATCGCCTTGCTCAAAGATCGCCTCGCCCTTCCGAAGCTGCTGACGGCGGGCCCAAAGCGCGACGACGTCTTGGCATTGCAGCCGACCACTGAGCTCCCGTTGCCTATCTCCTTAGAACAAACAAGTCGGTTTCGTCTTGGCAATGAAGGGCTGACCTTCTTGGAGACGGGAGTAGCAGGCAGCCGCTGGCAGGCTACTAGAGACTTAAAGCCCGGCAGTGCCTTGGCTGTCTTGCTCAGCAAGGGCGACGTCACCCTCACTTCTATTGGGACGGTGACGTATGTCGAGGGTACCAAGCTCTTGGCCTTCGGGCATCCCTTCTTGCTCAAAGGGCCGGCGCAGTACTTCTTGACCGGGGCTTTTATCTACACGACGTTTAGGACGTTGCAAGTCCCCTTCAAGTACGGGGCGCCGGATGCGGTCGTACTGGGCACGATCAAAGAGGATCGCGCCCAGGGGATTGCCGGGGTCTTGGGGGCTGAGCCCGACCAAGTCGCGCTGAAGATCCGCGTGCGAGATCGGGATCGCCGCAGCGAGAAGAATTTCAGTATTGACCTAGTTGAGATGGCGGACCTGGTACCCTCGTTGGTGCTCTCGGCCACGACAAACGCCTTGGATTTGGCGCTCAATCGAGTGAGTGGAGGCACGATCAAAGCCCAATACACGGTACGACTGGTGAAGGACGGCACGCCGCTCAGCATCATCCGGCGTGACATCTTCTTCGAGTGGCAAGACATCGCGCTGGCGCCCAGCCTGCAGCTGGCTCAGATCATCGCCAACGTAGCGTTCAATCCCTTCCAGAGGGTGGATCTCAAAGAGATCGTAGTAGATTTGGAGTTCACGGAGGAGCCTAAAGTTGCGGAGATCGTAGGTGTGGAGACTGATAAAGAGTCCTACAAGCCTGGGGAGGAGGTCAAATTCAAGGTAGTGTTGCGGCCCTTCCGTGGGCCTACGTTCACGCAGGAGGGGAGCCTAAAGCTGCCGGAGGATCTAGAGGGGGAGACGCTGACGCTGCGGGCGGTAGGCGGGCGTGAGGAGGAGCGACGGAGCGTCACCAGTATAGAAGAGCTTGTGAAGGCGATCTCCGAAAGCAAGTCCAACGGGCATATTACGATCGAAGCCGGCCCTGTGACCTCTGAGGTGCAGCAGGTGGAGTGGCTCGTCAAGGGCAAAGCGAGCAAGAAGCTCAAGCTTCAGAGGGGGTGAGAGATGAGGACACGAGAGCAGAGAGTTCGGTGTTGCAGGCGGATGAGAGGGAAGTCGGGATGAGTTCAACGGAGGAGGGAGATCATGGAGAAGGAGCTAGCAGAGTGCCTTGCGGCAAACAGAATCTACAGAATCTCTGAAGGAGGGATCACCATGCTCCGCAAGCTCTTC
>CAZODX010000015.1:0-11330 GCA_964578715.1 uncultured Thermotogae bacterium
TATCGGCTAACTCCCAACGCAGATTCTAGTCTGGAACCGCGTTCTCTGTCAAATAGTGCTGTTGTGTAGCTACGGCCTCCCCAGAGCATCAAAGAAGTCGCAGAATGGCTTTCGCAGTTCCCGGTCGGCCCGGATCGGAACGTCCAATTGTAAATGCGGGTCTTCGCTCAGCATATACGCGGGCCATGTCGGCAGCACTCCGTCGTTGGGGTCGCCGGTCTTGGCGAAGTTCGTCCAATAGCCCATTATTGCGTCGGAGAGCGCCCGCTCTTGCGGAGTCGGGTTCGCCAAGTTCCCAAAGACGAAAGAGATCTCCGAGCCATGAAAAGCACCTAAGTTTAGTTGTGCTCCCACGCGCGTCACATACGTGAAGTGATAGAGAAATGTCTTCGGCTGATGCTTTGCAACATCGCGCGTGAACCGTCGCGTCGGGCAGACAAAATAGACATCAGAGATCAGGGCATCGAGCGCGGCTTTCGGGCTAGGATAGGCCGACGCGGGATAGAGCGCGAGTACTTTATCAGCGTTCTCCCTGAAAAAAGCGCGCACGAACGCTTCATATTGCGCCGGGGTCGTGATGTTCAGCTTTCCCGTAAAGAGTGACGCTTCGTTGCCCGTCGTGCCCGCGATCAACGGGACGTTATTGAAATTCCCCAACTCAAGAGCGCGGCCAGGGGAGTCGGGTAGCGCGTAGCCGTCTACAGTGAAGTCCCATTTTTCGGCCGTACTGAGAATACTCGCTTCACCCGGAAGGGTATTGAGAATCTCTTGAACTGTTTTCGAGCGAAGGCACGCCAGGACGTCAGGAGCGTTGGCGCAGCCGATGGCGCGGGCGAACCGTTCCCCTTGAGCTTCGGCGCTCTCGCGCAAAGAAGAGTCGCGTAGCTTGCGCAAATTCGACGGACAGCCGCCGCTCTGGATGATCGCCCGATGAAAGAGCCCACGAGCTAATGGCGACGCGAGCAGCGCGCAGACGCTCTTGCCACCTCCAGATTCTCCAAAGATCGTGACGTTGTCAGGATCGCCTCCGAAGTTTTGAATATTTTTCTGCACCCAGCGCAGCGCGAAGATCTGGTCGAGCAGCCCGTAGTTCCCAGAGATATTTTGTGCGCTCTCGGCGCTCAGCGCCGGATGCGCGAGAAACCCCAACTGCGCTAAACGATAATTGATCGTCACCACGACGACCTCGAATCTTTCGGCTAAGAAGCGCCCATCATAAGTTAGGCGATCGTTGATCTGTTGTGAGCTGCTCCCTTGCACCAGACCCCCGCCGTGAATCCAGATCATCACGGGAAGTTTTGCGCTTGGGTCAATCTTCGGCGTCCAGACGTTGAGCGAGAGACAGTCTTCGGCCATCTCTAACTGATAGCGAAAGATCGTGCCGGGGAGCTGCGGGCACGCTTTGCCAAACTGGGTCGCGTCGCGCACGTCGCTCCACGACGGATGCTCCTGCGGGGCCTTCCAACGCAGCTCTTTCACCGGCGGAGCCGCATAGGGAATCCCGCGAAAGACTTTGACAGTGCCTAAAGACTCTCCCCGCACGCAGCCCTGCTCCGTCATAACTGTGTTTTCATCCGAGGGACAAGGCTGACTCACCGACCAGAGCGAGCTGCTCATGAGAAGCAATACTGCTGTAAGACAGAATTTATGCCATGGCTGCATAGGTGCCTCCGTTAACTAAGATCTCTTCCAAGCTATCCATGCCCCTACAGCTCCGGCTCCCGCGCCCACAAGCAGCGCTACACCTAGCCCCATCACGCTCACGTATCCAAAGCCCCCTGGCTGCCCAAGCTCCGGCACCCAAGAGCGCACTGCGCTGGTGTCTCTTACCAAAAGCACCACGCAGAGCGCAAGCAGCCCCGCGAGCACTGAGCAGATGAGCGCAACGCTGAAGAACGCCCCACGGACTGCTCCTGGCGCAACCCCGGAGAGATATAAGATCTCCAGCTCACCCTGCCATGCCCTCACAAGCACGCGCATGACCACCCCCAGCGCTACAAGAGAGAGTATCAGGGCGCTCATTTGTAAGAGTGTCGCTGTCGAGCGTGCCCTGCTGTCAGAAGCCAGCAGCTCTCGCAATGCTCCTTTCTGATAGCTCTGCACCGCGGCGACGCCAGGGAGGTCGCGCAATGCAGCTTGCGCCTCTAGAGTCTGAGAGGCTCGGCGCACCGTGACCCGCAAGTATCCCGCCGGAGCGCGCTCCGGGTCGATCCCATCTTGGACGAAGCGCGGATCGTCTTTAGTGATATATAAGACCTCGGAGATCGCCTCCCACTCGCGCACTTGACGATAGACTCGACGAATCTGCTCCCCCGAGACTCCTGGCTCAAAGAGCACGATCAGACGATTCTCTCCCCAATCGCTGCGTGCGACTCCTAGCACAAGAAATATGAAGAACCCCAACGCAGCGATGAGCACTCCTCCCAAGACCGAGAGCAAAACTCGCCAATGAGCTATCACTGAGCGCACCAGCTCTACAATGAGAAAGCTTCTCATAGATCGTTACTCCTCCGTGGGGGCTTCTTCATAAGTTCGTCCTGCCCACAGGTAGACAATGCGCGCGCCGCTGCGCGCTGCCCATTCTCTCGCTCTTGTGGCCACAAGCATTGCCATGCGCTTGCGCTCGTGAATCGCTCTGATGCCCTCGAGAACCCTCTGGGCATCTTTGTCCTCCAAGCCGGCAAACGGTTCATCCACGAGCAATAAGACGGGATTATGGCATGCGGCTAATGCAAGAGAGAAGAGCTTCTGCTGCGCGGGGTCCAGCTCAGTCACCAAGACATCAGCGACGGCGTGCAGGTTCACCGTCTCAAGGACCTCGTTGATCATCGCTGTGACGTCTTCGGGGTGGAAGCCTAAGCTGCCCAACTTGAACGCGAGCGTATCCCACACGGTGCGGCGCGGGAGCGCAAGCTCTTGCGGGACGATCCCTAGCCGTCGGCGAAATCCAGGGAGCTTGCTTGGGTGTAGACGCGTCACATTGCGATCATCGACGAGGATCTGGCCGCGCTGGGGACGGAGCTCATGGGTAAGCAGTCTCAAGATAAGACTCTTGCCCGAAGACGGTGGGCCCACAAGAAAGACGAGCTCTCCGTGATTCACCCTGAGGGTCACGTCTTCTAAGATCTTCTTCCCCTCAGGGGTCACAAACTGCAGCTCGGAGACTTGCACTAAGAGAGACATAATCTTGCACACGCAAAGCGTTCGTGCCCTGCTAAATCCCTGAGGATCTCGATCTGGGCAAACGCGCAAGTGCGCTCCAGAAGCTCACGCACGCGGCTTCCCTGATCTGAGCCGATTTCCAGATAGAGCGCTCCCCCAGGACGCAGATACGCTGGGCTCTCCTGAATGATCCGAGTCAGAGCGTCGAGGCCCTCTGGGCCCCCGTCGAGGGCCTCTTTAGGCTCATAGCACAGCTCACGCGGTGCACGCTCCAGATACTCCGTGCGCACGTATGGGGGATTCGAGACGATCAAATCGAATTTCTCCGACGACAGCGCAGAGAACCAATCCGAGCGAAGAAATCTGATGCGCTCAGCGACGTTATTGCGCACGGCGTTCTCGCGGGCCAACGCGAGCGCCTCTGCCGAGATATCTACAGCCGTGAACGAACTCCGCGGCCACTTCCGTGCCAACGCGATGCTGATCGCCCCCGATCCCGTGCCCAAGTCTAACACATGGGCTGGGGGCTCGCTAGAGCGCGCGAGGATGAGCTCGACGAGCTCTTCTGTCTCCGGGCGCGGGATGAAGACCGCCGGGGTGAGACGCACATAACATCCGTGAAACTCCGTATATCCCAAAAGATACTGCAGGGGCTCGCCGCGGCAGCGGCGCTCCACCACCGCACGGATCTGGGCGTGCTCCTTTGGATCAATCGGACGCTGCGCGTGTAGATAGAGCTCATGGCGCGTGCTCTGAAGAGCATGCGCGACGATGAGCTCCGCTTCGTAGCGAGCTGACTCTCCAGAGCTTTGGCGCAACTGCTCCACTGCCCAACGTAGCTCCTCACTCACGGTTCTTCTGTGTTCCATTATGTAAAAAAATATCCGAAAAATCGTGCAAAAGTCAAGCGTTTGTGCTACAATAAAGATGGTGCGGGGGAAGAGATTGTGTTCAAGGTCTTTATCTACGGAGCGCTCATAGCTCTTGGAGTTCTGATAAGTCTTGCGGAGGGCTGGGTGCCGCCCATAGACGGTCTCCATGCCTGGGAGGCCCAGGTGTTAGTCGGGGCGTTAGGGGGAGTGTTTGGGGCGCTTCTGGTCACCAATCTCATTGCGCTGCTGCAGCACCAGCTCTCCCGCGAAGACGGGGCACGCCGGCTCGTGCAAGGGGCGCTTGTCGGTCTGGTAGGAGCTCTCTTAGGGCTTGCCCTCTCGTGGGGGGTGGCATTGCTCTTCCCCGGGAATCCTCTGGTACGCGCCCTCCAAGGGCTGGGCATGCTTCTCCTGACTATCAGCGGCTTTCTCGTGGGACAGCGAGCTGAGCTCTTCTGGGGAGCGCCCCCAAAGCCTGCTGAGCTTCCCCCCTCCCCTCCCTTGAAGCTTGTGGACACCAGTGCCATTATCGACGGGCGCATCGGAGACCTGGCCAAGACGGGGTTCATCGAGGGGAAGATCGTCATCGCGGAATTTGTGCTCAGCGAATTGCAAACGATCGCGGACTCTCAAGACAGCCTGCGACGGCGCAAGGGCAGAAGAGGACTTGATATCTTAGGGGAGCTGCGGCGCAGCCCTGAGGTCCAGATCGAGGTGCTCAACAAGGACTATCCCCATATCACGGATGTGGACCGTAAGCTCATTCAACTTGCGAAAGATCTCAACGCCAAGATCATCACGACCGACTACAATCTCAACAAGGTCGCCAAAGTCGAAGGCGTCCCCGTGCTCAATATCAATGAGCTGGCCAACGCCGTCAAGCCGCGCTTCATCCCCGGCGAAGAGATCGAAGTCGAAGTCATAGACCGAGGAGAGGAGATCAATCAGGGCGTAGGGTACTTAGACGACGGCACGATGGTCGTGGTGGAGAACGGGCGGCGTTTCATCGGCAAGAAGATCAAAGCGATAGTCAATTCGAGCTTGCAGACCGAAGCGGGCAAGATGCTCTTTGTCCGCCCCAAGGTCGAGCCCGTCAAATGGGAGCAATAGAGATCAGTGCGGTCGTTGTGGCTGCGGGGCGCGGGGCGCGTCTGGCAGCCCCCCTACCAAAAGCGTATGTCCCCATCTGTGGAAAGCCCATGATCGAGTACTCCCTGGAGCTCTTTGCCCAGTGTGATCAGATCTCCGAGCTGATCGCTGTCATTCATCCAGATGACGAAGCGCTCTTCAGAAGGCTCTCGCTCCCCAAAGCCGTCCAAAGAGTCTACGGGGGAAGCCATCGGCAAGATTCGGTGCTCGCTGGGGTGCGCGCTGCTTCAGGAGAGTACGTGCTGGTGCACGATGCCGCGCGCCCGTGCACGTCACGAAGCTTGCTCGAGCGCGTCATTGAAACCCTCACAGAGCACGGCACAGCCGTGCCGGTCGTGCCCATTACTGAAAGCGTCAAGCGCGTGCTCGACGATCGTATCATCTCTGATGAAGATCGCTCTCAGCTCTTCTGTGCCCAGACGCCCCAAGGGTTTACGCGCACGCTCTTAGTAGAAGCGCTTGAGCGTGCCTGTGCCCAAGGACGTTATTTCACCGACGAATCAGGAGCCCTCTTGGCTATGAGCGGCGTGCGAGCTCAAATTGTCCCAGGAGAAGCGCAGAATATCAAAATCACCACAGAAGCAGATCTGCGCCTCGCAGAATGCTTGCTCACGGCTCGATGCGCTTCTTGAGCTTGGCTAAAAGTTCCAGTGCCTCCAACGGCGTCAGTTTATTAATATCTATCGCTTTGAGCTCTTGCACGACCGGATGCTCATCGGCGCGAAAGATCGCGAGCTGCTTCATAAATCTTGGGTCTTTTCTGCGCAGCTCGCCCATGGCGTCCAGGGGGTTGTTCTGTAAGATCTTTTGCAAGATCTCGTCGGCCTTGCGGGTGACTTCGTCGGGGAGCCCGGCCATGCGCGCCACGTGCACGCCGTAGCTGCCTTCGGTCGCGCCTGCGGCGACCTTGTGCAGGAAGATCACTTGGTTGCCGTACTCTTTCACCTGGACGTGATAGTTCTTGATGGCGGGGATGCGCTCGGCCAATCTCGTCAATTCGTGATAGTGCGTAGCGAAGAGGGTCTTGGCGCGGACTTTGGTCGCCAAGTGCTCGGCGACCGCCCAGGCGATGCTGACGCCATCGAAGGTGCTCGTCCCCCGACCCATCTCGTCTAAGATAATCAAGCTGCGCTCGGTGGCGTTATTGAGAATATGGGCCGTCTCGATCATCTCGACCATAAATGTGCTATAGCCGGCGGCGAGCATGTCGCTTGCCCCCACGCGGGCAAAGATCTTATCGACGATGGGCAGAATCGCTTCGTGAGCCGGTACAAACGAGCCGATCTGCGCGAGGAGGCAAATCAGCGCGATCTGTCTGAGATAGACGCTCTTGCCGCTCATGTTGGGCCCTGTCAGCACGATGAGATACTCGTCTTCGTGAAATTGCAGATCGTTTGGGACGAACTGGCCCCCTGGCAGCAATTGCTCGACGATGGGGTGGCGCCCTGCTGTAATGAAGATCTCCTGGCGGTCGGTGAAGCGCGGGCGCGTATAGTGAAAGCGATGGGCCGCTTCGGCGAGCGCTGCCAGAACGTCTAACTCGGAGATGATGCGCGCCAGCTGCTGCAGCTCACAGAGCTTCTGGGAGGCCGTATCGCGAATCTGACAGAAGAGCTCGTACTCTAAGCGCTTGGCGCGCTCTTCGGCCGAGAGGATCTTCTCTTCGTATTCTTTGAGCTCCGGGGTGATAAAGCGTTCGGCGTTGGCGAGCGTCTGCTTGCGATGATAATCGGAGGGGACGCGTTTAGCTGCGGCCTTGCTGACTTCAATATAATAGCCAAAGACCGTGTTGAACCCGACTTTGAGCGTCTGGATGCCGGTGCGCTCGCGCTCGCGCGCTTCGAGCTCTAGGATCTTTCTCTTAAAGACGCGCTCTTGTGCCTTGAGCGCGTCGAGCTCCGGCGAAAACCCTTCTTGAATGATATTGCCCTCCTTGAGTTCGATGGGGGCGTCTTCGCGGATGGCGCGGCTGAGCAGCTCGCGCAGCTCATCGAGCGCCAGAGCCTGAAGCTGATCCAAAAACTCTCTCAATTTCGTGGGGGCGTTCAGCTCGGCCCACTGCCGCAGGAGCGCCATCAGCTCTGGGAGACGCTCCAACGACTGGCGCAGCGCCAGCAGATCCCGTGGGGTGACGCGCCCTGCCCCTAAGCGCCCTGACAGACGCTCTATGTCATAGATGCGCCCCAGTAGCGTGCGCAGCTCGCCGCGCTCCAGCGCGTGCTCCACAAAAAACTCGACGCCGTCCAGACGTCTCTCGATCTCCGCGCGCTCTAGTAACGGAGCGAGCAGCCAGCGCCGCAACAGCCTTTCGCCCATCCCCGTGACCGTGTGGTTGATGACCCGAAAGAGCGTGGCTTGGGTGCCGGAGCCCCGCAGCTCTTCTAAGATCTCGAGATTTCTCTGGGTGAACGGGTCGAGCCCCATCTGGTGTGACACCTGATAGAACTTGGGCGGATTCAGATGTTTCAGCGAGCCCTTGTGCGTCTCTTGGACGTAGCTGAGCAGGCCAGCGGCGCTGCGCCCCGCTAGGTCTGATAGCCCTAGCCCCTCTAGGGAGATAACCCCAAAGTGATCGAGCACCCTCTGCACTTGAAAACGCGAGGGTTCCAGATAGCTGCGCGCGACGTGAGAGTCCTCTGCAGCGAGGGTCGCCCCCTGAGGGAGGATGATCTCTGCGGGGCGCAATCTGTTCAGTTCGTTCTTGAGATCTGAGAGAGCAAGCTCCGTAGCACAAAACTCGCCGGTAGAGACATCAGCATAGGCCAGGCCGACGGAATTGCCTTCGGGGTAGAGAGCGACGAGATAATTATTCACTCCGCGCTCCAGAAGCTCTTCTTCTAAGATAGTGCCGGGGGTGATGATCCGGACGACATCGCGCTCCACGAGCCCTTTGGCCTCTTCGGGATCTTGCAGTTGCTCACAGAGCGCGACTTTGTAGCCCTTCTTCAACAATTGATTGACGTAGAACGCCACACGCTTGATGGGGACGCCGGCCATGGGGGCCTCGTCGCGCTTGGTGAGGGCGATATCGAGCTCGCGGGCGGTCAGCTCGGCGTCTTCAAAGAACGTCTCGTAAAAATCCCCCAGCTGAAAGAAGAGAATCACGTCCTGGTGCTGCGCCTTGATGCGCAGGTACTGCTGCATCATGGGGGTGAGCTTCGATTTCGCCATAGTGCTCTCTGATGATAGCACATTGCCCCCACAGCTACAACGAGAGGAGCATAGCGCGCTTCCAGTCCGTGAGCGTATTGATATTCGTAAACGAGCGCAGATCGGGATCGACCGCGCGAATCTGTGCTTCGGAGATGACTCTGATGGGAATGGCGTCCAGCAGTGCCTGCAGGGATGTGTGGTGATCTAATAAGCGCTCTATGACCTCAAGACACCGTTTGTGATAGATTGCAAGAGTTGGGATGCGATGCCCGGCGACCTCCGGCACAACGGCCCAGACAGAGCCGTTCAGCTCAGCTCGCAGGAGCTCTACAACAGCGTGGCTGATAAAGGGCATATCGCACGCCGCGACAAGACTATACTCGTAGCGCGCGTGCTTGAGCCCGGTATACAGTCCGCCTATTGGCCCGCGCTCCTGCACCTCGTCTGCGAAGAGAGGGACATCGAGCCATTGGCGGTAGCGAACGGTCGGGCCGGTCACCACAAGCACATCGTCACTGAATGCTTGAAGACGAGCGACTATATGCTGAATGAGCGGACGCCCTCCTAAGACGAGAAGGGCTTTGTCCTGCCCTAGACGGCTTGAGCGTCCGCCAGCAAGAACGATTGCAGAGAGGGCTGCAACCAAGCGAGACATTCGTTTTGATTATAGTCGACGATGTGTTTGCTTGCCACCCACTCAGCTCAGTATAATCGTTGAGGCATTCATCCCTAAGGGTGGCAGAATATTTTTGCTTTTCGTGCGAGGTGTTTTGTGAGCAAATATATCTTTGTGACGGGTGGAGTGCTCTCTGGGTTGGGCAAGGGGATCACCGCGTCGTCAATAGGGCTGTTGCTCAAGTCGCGCGGCCTCATCGTGACGGCGATCAAGATCGATCCCTATCTCAATTGCGATGCCGGCACGATGAACCCCTACCAGCATGGGGAGGTCTTCGTGCTCGACGATGGCACCGAAGTCGACATGGACCTGGGCAGTTATGAGCGCTTCTTAGATATAGACTTAACGAAAGACCATAACATCACGACGGGCAAGATCTACAAGAGCGTGATCGAAAAGGAGCGTCGCGGGGACTATCTGGGCGCGACGGTACAGATCATCCCGCACGTCACCGATGAGATCAAATCGAGCATCAAACGGGTCGCTGAGCGCACCAGAGCCGACGTGGTGATCGTCGAAGTTGGAGGCACCGTCGGGGATATTGAATCCATGCCGTTCTTGGAAGCGCTGCGCCAGATGCATCAAGAGCTCGGCGACGATCACTGCCTCTTCGTGCACACGACGCTCGTGCCCGTCGTCCCTGTCGTTGGGGAGCAGAAGACCAAACCAACTCAGCACTCGGTGAAGGAGCTGCGGGCTATTGGGATCCAACCCGATGTGATCATCGGGCGCGGCACGGTGCCCCTGGCGGAAGGGATTCGGAGAAAGATCGCGCTCTTCTGCGATGTCCCCTTCGAAGCGGTGATCAGCGCTCCGGATGTGCGCTCGATCTATCAAGTGCCGTTGCTCTTTGAGGAGCAAGGGCTGACGGAGCTCATGCTTGCGCGCCTGAAGCTCTCGGCCAAGGCCCGTGATCTGAGCGAATGGCAGCGTTTTGTCGACGCCGTGCTCCACCCCAAAGAGCGCGTGCGCATCGCCCTGGTCGGCAAATACACAATGCTGCGCGATAGCTATATCAGCTATGTCGAGGCGCTCACGCACGCGGGGGCAGCCCTTGGCGTGGGGATCGAGATCGTCTGGATCGAAGCAGAAGAGTTCGCTGAATCTCAGCTTGAGGGCGTAGACGGCGTGATCGTGCCGGTGGGCTTTGGCCACCGTGGCGCTGAGGGCAAGATCCAAGCGATTCGCTATGCCCGTACGCACCAGGTGCCGTTCTTGGGGATCTGCTATGGATTTCAGCTGGCAGTCATAGAATTTGCGCGCTCCGTGCTGGGGTTAGAGGGCGCCAACAGCACAGAGTTTGGCCCAACAGAACATCCCGTCATTGACCTGATGCCCGAACAGAAGTCCCTCACAGAGAAGGGCGCGACGATGCGCCTTGGGGCTCACCCCGTCGTTGTAGAGCGCGGCACGCTGGCGCACAAACTCTACGGAGCGACGGAGATCTCCGAGCGCCACCGCCATCGCTATGAAGTCAATACTCGATATATTCACGACCTCGAGTCTGCAGGGCTGAAGTTCTCCGGGAAGTCCCCCGACGGACGGCGCATGGAGATCTTGGAGCTTCCAGACCATCCGTACTTTATCGCGTCGCAGTTCCACCCGGAGTTCAAGTCTCGGCCGACCCATCCGCGCCCGCTCTTTGTGGGTTTGGTTCAGGCATGTCTCGCGCGTCGCAAGCTCTTGGTCTCCTCGTAATTGTCGGGATTATCGGCGGGCTCTTGTGGCTCTGGACGACCATGCCCAGCTTGTGGCCCGATACTCTCGAGCCGAGCGCTCCGGCGATCTCTGCAGAGCGTGCTCACATTGTCCGATACGATGATCAAGGGAAGAAACTCTGGGAGCTCGAAGGGCGCTCTCTGGTCGTCCAAGAAGAGATCAGCATAGCCGAAGAAGTCACGCTGCGCTTCTTTGATAGTGACGGCACCGAGACGCTCACGGTGCGGGCGCCGCAGGCGCGCTTGCAGAACCGTTCTGGGAATATCGAGCTCGTTGGAGCGATCTCCGCTGTCGGACGCGAGTTCTCTTTTACCACAGAGAATCTTGTGTGGGACAATCAGAAGAAGGTCCTCTCGACGTCGTCGTTTGTGCGCATCGAGCGTGAGGAGTTCACGCTGACGGGCCGGGGTTTAGAATATCTCTCAGAGACGGGGCGAGCGACGATTCTCAACGATGCCCGGCTCATCTTGCGAAAGAAATGATCTTACGTACCGAAGGGTTGGTCAAGAGCTACGGGGGGCGTCGCGTCGTCGACGGCGTCTCGCTGCAGATCGAGAGCGGGTCTGTCGTGGGCTTGCTGGGGGCAAACGGTGCCGGCA
>CAZODX010000015.1:11340-14750 GCA_964578715.1 uncultured Thermotogae bacterium
GTTCTATATGATCACTGGGCTAATCGCTCACGAGGCCGGGGAGATCTTTTTAGATAATAAGCCCATTGGGCGCTGGCCCTTCTATGCCCGTGCGCGCCTGGGGATTCACTATCTGCCTCAAGAGCCTTCGGTCTTCCGCAAGCTCAGCGCCATAGAGAATCTCTTGCTGGTGTTAGAGCAGTGGGAACCCAGCTCAAAAGAGCGCGAGCAGCGCGCCCTGCGGCTTCTTCAGAAGCTCGGTGTAGCGCATCTTGCGCATCAGCGGGTAGATACGCTCTCTGCGGGGGAGCGTCGGCGCGTCGAGATCGCGCGCGCCTTGGCGACTTCCCCGAAATTTCTCTTGTTGGACGAACCCTTCTCGGGGATCGATCCCATCTCTGTCGCGGATATTCAGAAGATCATTCGCGCGTTAGCTGCCGATGGGATCGGCGTCGTCGTGACCGACCACAACGTGCGCGAGACGCTGAGCGTCACCGATTATGCGTATCTGCTCAATGAGGGCAAGCTCTTGCTCAGCGGAAGCCCCCAAGAGATCGCAGCTCACCCTCTGGCACGGCAGTACTATCTTGGTGAAGACTTTCAGTTATGATGGCACTACGGCGGGCTTACGCACGTAGAGTCTCTTCACGACGATAAAAGCGCCAAAGATGACAAAGAGAATGACGCTGATGACCTGAGCGGCCCGGAGCACATCGGGGACGAGCCAGAGCGCATCGGCCCGTAGAAACTCCATCCAAAATCGCAAGAACGAATAGAGCACCACATAGAGCGACGCAATGAACCCATCTTGGAAGTTCTTGGTGCGCAGCCACATCAGCAGCCCAAAGATCATGAGATCGCCGACCATCTCGTAGAGCATGGTCGGATGGGTGGGGATATCTCCCCATTGTTGGTATCCGGGCGTGCCCTCTTTATACACGACCCCGACCCAATCGAGCCAGGGGGGCCACATCGGGCCCAGGGGCACCCCATAGGCGTCGCCGTTCATAAAGTTT
This sequence comes from uncultured Thermotogae bacterium, assembly GCA_964578715.1. GTDB lineage: Bacteria > Bipolaricaulota > Bipolaricaulia > RBG-16-55-9 > DRXL01 > JANXCC01. Next base: position 12,336 of record CAZODX010000015.1, read on the forward strand.
CCGAAGCGCCCCAGCGCTTGCCCTAAGATCATACTTGGGGCTACCGCATCGGCGAACTGCCACAGAGGGACTTTCTTCCAGCGGCAGTAGACCCAGAGCATGAGCAGCCCTGCTAAGATGCCCCCGTGGATCGCTAGGCCGCCTTCCCAGATTGCAATAATATTTATGAAAGTTTTGAGGGCATCGCTGGGGACATAAAAATTCGACCATTGGAAAGCGACATAGTAGAGCCGTGCCCCGATGATCGCCACCGGCACGGTGATCAGCACAAAGTCCAAGATATCGTCGAGGGTGAGGGGTAATCCCTTGCGCACGGCCTCGCGGCGCGTCAGAAAGATCCCCACAATAATAGCGATGACGTACATCAAGCCGTAGTAGCGAATCTGCAGTGGGCCCCAAGGTAATGGGATCTCGATCAACACTGGGTTCATCGGCTCTGTCCTCCCTGTGTGCTCATATAGACTTGGCGATTGTACGCGATAGGCCGACCCGACGTCAAGCGGGACTTGAGCATGAGGGATCTTGCCCGTAAGATAAGGGCGTTATGATGCTTGATCTAGGAATTGTAGGATTAGCGTTGGGAGCGGGTATCGTTGCGTTCTTTAATCCGTGTGGATTTGCGCTGCTCCCGTCGTACATAGCGCATTACTTGGGGAGCCGTGCCAGAGGGGACCAAGAGCGCTGGTGGGAGCGTGGGCTCCACGGTCTTGGGCTGGGCGTCGCTGTGAGTGCTGGGTTCTTCACGGTCTTTCTCGCGCTAGGGATTGTGATCTCTTTAGTGGGGACAGCTATTGGAGCTTACTTTCCCTGGGCAGCGATGCTGCTTGGGCTGATACTTTGTGCTTTAGGGGTCTTAACACTTGCGGGACGGGAGTTTTCTTTCTCTTTACCCTGGCAAGCTCGCTCGGATCGTCACGGTGTCTTCTTTTATTATTTCTACGGGATCGGCTACGCAGTGGCGTCGTGCGGGTGCACGCTCCCGATCTTTATGATCTATGTCGTTGGGCCGGCGCTGACGATCAGCCCCCTTGCGGGGATTCTCAATTTCTTCGCATACGCGTCGGGCATGACCCTGATGATGCTCTTGCTCTCGGTGAGTATTGCTTATTCGAAGGGGAGCCTTGATCGGCGTCTGCCCTGGAGACACGCCCTGATCGGGGCGAGCGTCCCTGTGCTGATTGTATTGGTGCTGATGTGGGCTTCGCCCCAGATTGCCTCAAGCTGGGGAGCGGCGTTCTCCGGAACGAATCGTGTCTTTGTGAGCATCTTCGCGGTGGCGCTGCTCGCCCTGCTCTTCTTCCAGATACGCCGGTGGGAGCGCGCGTCGCATTGGCTCAACGGGCTGCTGCTCATCGCTGCCGGGGGCTATCTCATCTACTATCAAGTGTTTGAGTACGGCCTGTTCGCGTTCAGATAATATGCTCCGGGCATTGTTAGTCTCTCTTACGGCGCTCTTGGTGCTGCTCAGTATGCCGGGGTATCTCTTCGGTGGGCTGATCTTCGTCGCATTGGTGCCGCTCTTTTTTGCGTTCGAGGGGAGCACGCCGCGTCAGAGATTCTTACTAGGGTGGCTCTGCGGGTTTCTGTTCTTCGCGCTCTTGCTGGATTGGCTCTATGCGTTGTGGGACTGGGCCGGGGTTTTTATCGTCTTGGGGCATCTGGGGCTGGCGGGGCTGCTTGGGTTGTGGTGGGGACTCTTTGGAGTTCTGAGTTCCCAGTTTGACAATTTCAAAGTCAATTCAGTCATCAAAGCTTTTTTCATCGCTGCTCTCTGGGTGCTTCTAGAGTACTTGCGCTCGCTCACGAAGTTTGGGTTCACGTGGGGGTTTGTGAGCGACGCGCTCTATCAGCATCCCGAGTTGATCCAGATCGCCTCGCTGACGGGAGCATGGGGGGTCTCGCTGCTCATTGTGCTCGTCAATTTTCTGATCTATCGCGCTCTGCGCGAGCGCCGCCTGCGCTACGGGGTGCTTGCGCTGGGGCTGATCGCGCTCGATTGGGGCTACGGACAAGCTTCGCTTGACGTTCATCTTCGCCGTACAGCCCAGAAGAATCATAATTGCGCTCATCCACTCGAACGTCCCGCAGCGTGCCCGCAGCGATCCCGCTCAGCTCTCTGCTCTGCAAGATCTCTATCTTTCTCAGCTTGATCGGTTGACTCATGGGAATGTTGATCTTGTCATTCTGCCGGAGTCCATCGTGCCGGCGTATTTGCTCCGCCAGCCTGATCTCTTGGAGCCGTATCAAGAGCACGCGCGGCGTCTTGGGGCTGCGCTCATCGTGGGCACGATTGACTATCGCGACGGAAAACTCTTCAACACGGCGGCTCTGATCGCGCCCGATGGTACAATCGCCGATCTCTACGATAAAGTTCAACTTGTGCCCTTCAGCACCGAGTATTTCCCGTTGATCGGG
>CAZODX010000016.1:0-11239 GCA_964578715.1 uncultured Thermotogae bacterium
CTACGGGGTTGCGGAAGACACACCCTGGGCTGGGCATCCCCAAGGGCTGGCGCTCCTTGCGCCGCCTCAGCAGCTCCTCACCATCCCATGATTTCCCTCTTCCCAAGGCAAATTCTCCCTCTATCACGATGAGTCGTTCCTGCTGGAACCGGCTCGACCGGTAGTCGAACCGGCACTCATCTCCCTTAAGCGTAATGAATTTTCCCTCAAAAGTCAATGCCCCCACCCGGGTGACGACGTCGGAGATGCTTCCTTCGGGGATGCCTGCGTTCATGACGAGGGCGCCTCCGACGCTCCCGGGGATGCCCACTAAAAAGTCCAAGTCGCGCAACCCTAAAGACCGGACGTGGGAGATTAAAGCAGCGAGGCTTGCCCCTGCCTGGGCGCGCACGCGATCGCGATGGGACTCGATCCGGCCCAAGCTCGGCCCAAGTTTTATGATCACTCCGCGGTAGCCCTCGTCGGGGAAGAGCACGTTGGTGCCGTTTCCAAGCACAATCCACGGTAAGCCGCGCTTGCGTACGAACTCGAGCGTCTCTAAGATATCGTCAACAGAAGCGGGGATGACAAAGTAGTCAGCGGGGCCGCCGATGCGCAGCGACGTATGTCGGGCCAAGAGTTCGTGGGTTTTGACGACCCCCTTCAGACGGCCTTGGAGTTCTCTAGCGTGCTTGTCCATGGGTATCCCCTTTCTGTTCGTTCCAGACTTGGGCCAGTCGCCAGAGCTCTACTCCCAGATCTCCGGCACCAAAGCCGATGACGAAGTCCCCTGGCCGGAGCAGCTTGTGCACACGGTAGGCGAAGTCCTCCCTGCGAGGCACGTACGTGACGTCTCTATGGCGGCGCTGCAACGCCTCGACGATCAGCCCGACGTCCACCCCAGGGATGGGACGCTCAAACGCCGGGTAGATGTCCGTGAGAATGACTGTATCGGCGAGATCGAACGCCGCGCTGAATTCTCGGCCAAGGTAATACGTGCGCGTGAAGCGATGGGGCTGGAAGAGCGCGACGATCCGTGGGGGGTGCCAGCTGCGGCGGATCGCTTGCAGATTGCGCTGGATCTGCTCGGGGAGATGGGCATAATCGTCAACGATGGTGATGCCGTTGTTGACGAGGACCTGGAAGCGTCTCTCTGGGAGCTGAAAATCTCTCAGAGAGGCGACCATGTCGGTGAAGGGCAATCCCAGGGTACGGCCCACTAAGAGGGCCGCGAGCGCGTTGTAGACGTTATGAATGCCGGGGGCAAAGAGGAGCTCGACTCTCCCGAGATGGCGGCCGCGCCAGGAGACCTCAAACGTCGTTTGGAACTGAGAGAACGCGATATCGTGGGCGACCAGGTCTGCCGGGCGCTCGATGCTGTATGTGAGGGCTGTTGGGATGCGCGCGATGACGGCGCGTTGGGCGCCGGGGTCATCGGCGCACACGATGCAAAGCTCGCTCTGGTGTGCAAAGCGCGTGAAGCTCTCTAGAAGCGCTTCTTCGCTCCCGTAGAAATTGAGATGGTCTCGCCCGATATTCGTAATCACGGCGATCTTGGGAGAAAGCTGCACGAAGCGCCCATCGCTCTCGCAGATTTCCGCGACGAGATAGCGGCCCCAGCCCAGACGGGCGTGGGTTCCAAGCGTGGGAGAGGCCGCGCCGATCACAAATGTTGGATCGAGCCAGGCGCGCTCTAAAAGCGTCGCGATCATGGCGGTCGTAGTCGTTTTGCCGTGCGTGCCCGCTACCCCAATGGTATAGCGTTGTTTTGTGAGCTCATTCAGTAAGTCAAGGCGATGGAGGACGGGCAGCCCCAGGCGTTGCGCTTCGAGCAGTTCGCTATTATCTGGAGGGATGGCCGAGGAGACGATGAGATGGGTAGCGCTGTGGAGATGGCTTGAAGAGTGCCCAATGGTGATGGGAATCCCCAAGGCGCGGAGCTGCTGGGTGCGTCGGTTCTCTTCGATGTTGCAGCCGGTGACGCGAAAGCCCAGCTCAGAATAGACTTTGGCCAACCCACTCATGCCGTCGCCGCCGATCCCAAGAAAGTGGAGCTGTGTTGTGCTCTTTGGTCGCATCGCAAAGCACCTCACGGAGGATGAAGTCTAGGGCAGTGCTCTTGTGCTGCGGTGCGGCGGTGCGGCAGGGTAGCACAAGAGCACTCTGTTTCTTGATCTCCTCAACGAGTCGTTGAGGGGTGAGTTCAGATTCTGTAACGACAGAGAAGATTCCAAGATGGGCCAGTGACGTAGCGTTGGCGGTCTGGTGATCGTGGGCAGCGCCTGGCCAGGGGACCACGATAGCGCGTTTGCCCACGGCAGCGAGTTCTGCGAGCGTCGCGGCACCGGCGCGACAGATCACCAGATCAGCCGTTGCGAGCGCCGTGCCCATCTCATGGATATACGGGAGGAGTCTGAGTGTATTAGAGGGATTGCTTGAGTCGAACGTTTGAGGGTTTATCTGTTCCCCCGTAGCGATCAGAAACTGCACGTCATCGAGGGAGCGTTGCGCTTGCAGCGCCATCTCTATAAGAATTCGTGATCCCTTGCTGCCGCCAAAGACGAGCACGGTCTTTCTCTCCGGGCGCAGCCCAAACCGTCTATGATCAGGGCGAGCGGAGAGGATCTCCGGGCGAATGGGTAGCCCAGTGACGATGACATGCCGTGCCCGAAGATAACGAGCTGTTTGCGGGTAGGTGAGAAAGACTTTTTTTGCCCAGGGTGCAAAGAGCCGCGTGACTACGCCGGGGACGAGATTCTGCTCATGAAGATAGAATGGGATTCTGAAGAGCAATCCCCAAAGCAGCGGGGCGAAGGCCCCATAGCCCCCAAAGCCAATGATTACAGTAGGGCGCACTTTGAAGAGAATATAAAGAGCTTGCGCGAGCGCGATGGGGAGCTGCACAAGCGCAAAGAACGCCCATAGAGCCCAGAAGGGACGCTGGCCCGGCCGCGCGATCCCTCGGATGGGAAGGGCATAGAACTCCACCCAGGGGTACCGCGGCAGGACTTTTGTCTCGAGTCCGTAGCGGCTGCCCACGTACACCAGACGTTGAACTGATTCAGCCTGCCGCAACCCTTCGAGCGTAGCCAGAGCGGGATAGAGATGACCTCCCGTCCCGCCCCCACAGACGAGGAACGTCTTCATAAGAGCTCCTTTGTGCGATATTGAGCAGAGTCCCGGCCATCGCAAACGAGACGATCAACGACGACCCGCCGTAGCTGATGAACGGCAGCGTTAAGCCCGTCACGGGCAGAATCCCCGAGGCGACACCCAGATTGATCGCGGCTTGGGCCGCGAGCGTGAACGTGATCCCTGCAGCTACCAGCACCCCAAAGCGATCGGGCGCCCGGGAGGCCACGCTGTATCCCAACCATGTGAGATAGGCGAAGAGCCCTATAACGAAGAGCCCGCCGAGCAGCCCAAGCTCCTCCCCGATGATCGCAAAGATGAAATCGTTATATGGCTCTGGGAGAAAGAGCAGTTTTGCTCGGCTTGCGCCCAGGCCGCGCCCAAAGATCCCCCCAGACCCCAAAGCCGTGAGCGATTGGATGAGCTGATACCCTTCGGTCGTGCTGTACCGAAACGGATCTAAGAACGCCAAGAGTCGGCCGAAGCGATAGGGCGCTGTGAGCAGCAGCAGCACCAAGGCCGGCATAGTTGCCACAACGACCCCACAGAGATGAACCAGCCGGGCGCCCCCAATAAAGAGCATATAAAGGGCAATAAGCCAGAAGATCAACGCCATGGCAAAGTCCGATTGCTTGAGCGCGATGAGAGCAGCCAGCGTCGTCACGATCAAGAGGGGGAGGACTCCTTCGGCAAATTCTGTGATGCGCTCGCCTTTGCGCACGCAGAACGCCGCAAACGAAATGATCAGTGCGAATTTTAAAAATTCTGTGGGCTGAAGTTGAAAGGGCCCGGGCAGGCGCAGCCAACTGCTGCGCACGCTCAGGCCGGGGACGAGCGTCAAGACCGTCAGCCCAAGGGCCGTCAGCAACAGCACGTAGTCTATCCTGAAGAAGACGTGATAATCTACCTTCCAACAGATCCAGAAGAGGACAAGCCCAAATGCCAGGGCTATGAGGTGCTTGACGAGCAGATACGAAGGCTGTTCGTAGCGAATCGTGGCGATGGGCAAGCTGGCGCTCGCGACCATGACCACGCCCAGCAGAGAGAGCGCAAGAACTGTTGTGACAAGCCTTGACATGCCCACGTGCGCACCTCCCCTGAGCGTCCCTTGTTATACGCGATGGGAAGGCGCTTCTGAAGGACTACTGTCGAAGGCCCTGTGCAGATTTGTCTGAGGAAGATGGGACGGATGTCCTTGGCTGGTAGGGTCGCTCACTCATAGCGCAGGGCTTCTGTGGGGGAGAGCTGGGCTGCTCGCCACGCCGGCCAGACCCCAGCGAGCGCCCCCAACAAGATCGAGAAGCCCAGTGAGCCGAAAATCAGCGTCGCGTCGAAAGCTATACTCAATAGATCTGTTCGCAGAAGTTGCCGGGCTGCCATGGCGACGGAGTGCACAATAGCTCCGCCTACGATGAGCCCGGTAAGCCCCCCTAGCAATCCCAATATGCTCGATTCTATGAGAAAGAGCATGACAATCTGTGCTCGTCCGGCTCCGATAGCCCTCAGCACCCCGATCTCGTGGGTGCGCTCCAAGATCGTCATGAGCATCGTGTTTGTCAGCCCGATCCCTCCTACTAACAGAGAGATCCCGGCAATCGCTCCCAACGTCCAGCGCAGCACCGCAAGAGCTCCGCTCACCAGCTCGCTGAGTTGCTTGGACGACTGCACGAGAAACTCGCGCTCGGGTAGAGATTCTCTCAAGATTTTTTGGATCTCTTGTGCGAGTATAGATGGATCTACGTCCGCTGCCGCCCGCACAAACGCAAGCGAGATCAAGCCCTTCTCGTCTACAAGCCCTTCGAGTCTCTCTAGCGATATATACAGCGCATGGTCGTCTTGGTCGTTTGTGGTGGGCTTCAAGAGGCCCACGACGCGAAACGCGCGATTCTGAATGGTGATGCTCTCACCGAGTGAGACTGTGAGCTCGCGGGCTGCGCCCGCGCCGAGCACGGCTTCGTCTGCGTGTGGGAGAAAGAGCCGACCCTGCGCAAGCTCCAGCTCACCAAAGAGTGCGCCCTCGTCAAAAGATTGAACACCCACCACCGTGAGGAACCCGGGGGTTGCTGCGCTCTTGACGGAGAGTATCTCGCGTCGCACAGCGCCGACGCTTCTGACCCCAGAGATATTTCTGAAAAGAGAGAGATCGAGCTTGACCGGCCGTGGCTCGCCGAGACCCCCAGTAGGCACAATAAGAATGACATCAATGCCCAGCTTGGCAAATTGTCGTTCGATCGCGCGCTGCGCACCTAAACTCAGCGAGATGAGCGCTACGACTGCCGTCATCCCAATAGCGATTCCGATAAGTGTGAGCGCGCTACGAGCCTTGCGCGCACCGAGATTGCGCACTGCAAGGAGTATCAGATCGCGCATAGAATCACGGGCGCATCGAGAACTCTAATAGTTCTAGCGTAAACACTGTGACGAACGCGAGCCCACGGCGTTCATCGATCTGCAACAGCGGGGGAAAGGGCACAGCTTTATTGAGCGTCAACGCTACAAGCGTTCGCTGATTGGGTTTCTTTGGATCGGTGAGTACGCCGCGGATCACGTCGACACCGGCGATCTTGTCGCGCTCGCCCGCTGCAAAGCGCGCCCCATTGGGCAACACATAGACCGTATTGGGCTGGATATCAGGGAGGAATTTGCGCAAAGCCAAGAGCGATTCGCTGTTAACTTCTAATTGAGCACGTGCCAAGCCCTCCAACACCCCGCGTTCTAGATCTGTCCGTGTCCCTGTGACTTCGTTTGTTGTCTTGACGGAGAAAGTCTCGCCCGCGATGGGCTGGATCTCCATCGTTAAGAGCATAGGATAAGCTGACTTCTCTTGGGTGATTCTGTAGACAGACTTGCTTGTGCCTCCAGGGTAGTTTTGGAAGAAGCCGCCCTGCTGGGCGAGCGCGCCCACGGCGATCCCCACAAGCACTGCACAGACAAATATGCGTTTCATGGTGTCCTCCTTTGCAAAGAGAAGGGGCCTTAACCGCAGCTGATGCATCCTTCCCTCAGGGCCTGGGCGGGGTCTCCCTGAAGCAGCCTCTGGGGACGCGGTTCGATCACCGGGTTAAGGCCCGTTCTCATCTTAACGTATGGCGCTGAGCTTGTCCATCTCAGTTCACAGTGAGAAAGATCACCAAACGATTGTTGGATTCATCCGGCTCAGAGATGCGATTTTCTGGGTCTACGGTCACAGCGATCTCATACGTCCCTGGGGCAAGCGAGATCGTGTTGAGCTCCGCCGTGACTGTTATGCGAGCTCCACCGTCCAGATTCGCTATAGTCTGACGACTGAAGACCGGATCTGTCCCCGGTGACCCCAGCAGATTGCGATAGCTAAACTCTACCGAGAACTGCCCTGAAGACACAACCCCTAAGTTGGCGATCACCGCGGCGAAGCGCACGATCTGCCCCCGTGAGACCATGGGCTGATTGGGTGTGAGGGCCAAGCTGACCGCTGCGAGATCAACGAGCCCAGCTGCTCCGCCGATAGCCACTCGAGCTGTCTGGACGTTATTTGTTTCGTTCAGCTCTGGGATGAGATTATCCGAGTCGAGCGTGACGCGGATCTCATAGAGACCTGGGACGAGATTGCGCGTATCGAGCTCGGCCTTGACTTGTTTGGCTTTCTCCGGTCCTGGCTCAAGCTCTGTGATGATCGCGGTGCCAAAGACCGTGAAGTCCGGATTGGGCTTAGCGGGGTCATCGACGCGCCGGAAGGCAAATTCCACCTTGAAGTCTCGGGTTGTTCGCCCTGCTCCGATATTTTGCACATCGGCGAAGACTCCTAACAGTGTGCCAATGGGCACGGGTCCGCTGGGCTGGAAGACCAAGGGTTCGCGGAAGGTCAGATCGGGCTTGCCGATGATGATCACTTGGGAGCCGCGAGCGCCGCGAGGCCCACCAATGAAGTTATTGAGCTCACTGACTTCTTCGACGCGCCCAAAGGGCTGCTCCGGGCTGGGCGGATCGACGATCACTCCGATCTCGTAGACCCCTGGAGCGAGAAGCTCTGTGCTGATCTGTGTCTTCGCGGTGAACTCGTCGGTCAACCCTAAGCCCGTGGTGTGGGATCGTGTCCCGATCTCTGTGCAGGGCTGCTGGGAGAAGTACTCGCGGATGCAGAAGGCCACATCGAAGCCCCCGGCCGCGACTTGTCCGGTGTTTTTGACGGTCACTTCCAGAGCGAGCAGCTCGCCTTGGGTGATCTCAAGGCTGATCGGTGCTACGGGAGTCTCTGGGGTCTGGGGGCGCTTGACCTTGAGCGTCGCGCGATCTGGGACGAGATCCGGCCCAAAGATGAGCAGGGCCTGCCCTTGTTGTCCGGGTTGGCCTGGCACACCCGTGCCGCTGGTGACGATATTATTCGCTTCGTTTTGTTCTTCAATGAGATTTTGAGGATCGAGCGTGACCGTCAGCTCGTAGAATCCTGGGCGCACCGGCCCCGTCTCCAAGCGACACTGAGCCGCGAACTTTCCGCCTGGCACCAGCGCAGGCACAGAGACCTTATCGAAGGGCACAGGCACAGCTGTGACGTCCTCCAGACGACGGTACGCACATTGTGCTTCTGACGCTTCAGTGAGAGCGTCGCCGATGTTCTCGACAGTGAAGAGAATGCGCACCGGTTGCCCACGATGTGCCGTCAACGATGGCGGGTCAAAGGCGAACTCTGTGATCGCTAGATCGGGCCGGCGTGGCCGGATCACGCGGAAGCCGATGATCATCTCGTTGTTCGTCTCGTCCAATTCTGCCACGCGCCCTTGAGGGTCTATGAAGACGCGGACCTCGTAGGCTCCTGGAGTGAGCGCAGGCAATTGCGCTTGCGCGGTCAGCTCGGCGTTGGGGTTGAGTTTATTATTGGTGCAATTGGCCGTGCAGGGGATGGGGTTCCAGCGGAGGCGCCCGGCCTCGCGCACCGCAAATTCGATATCAAAGCCCTCGGCGATCCTCGTGCCGTTGTTGAGGATCTCTGCCGTCACTGTGCCCTTCCCTTGTTCGATGGGCGATGCTGGCGTCACAAATAAGCTCTTAGGGGTAAGCTCGGGCAAGCGAGGCAGAGAGGGCTGCACGGTGAGCGCTGTCGTCAGAATATTATTCGATTCATCGAGCTCACTGACACGGTCATCGGGGTCTACGACGACCTGCAGCTCGTGCACTCCTGGCTGTAGAGAGAGCTCTGCTGTCTTGAGGCCGACTTGGACAGCCTGGCGTTTATTAGCGGGTATTTCTGGCACGATAGCAGTCGCGAACCGCCGTCCATTCACAGAGAGCGCTACCGCGACATTGCTTGCCGGGGCGTTGCCTGTGTTGGCAATCTGCACGGTGACGAGAACTTCATCTCCGGCGCGGACCGGGGTCGGCGTGAGCACGATGCTCTCGGGAGAGAGCTCTGGCCCTTTGATCATCAGATATGCCGTCAGGGTGTTATTGGCTTCGTCTTGCTCTTCGACAGCGCCGTTGGGCTGCTCTTTACTGGTGGGGTCCACGCGCACTTGGATAAGATACGTTCCGGGCCCAAGCTGAGCCATAGCGGGGTCACGGGGGTTGGGGAATTCAGCTTTTTCAGCGCGCTCTTCCCCGGCTTTCAGCCCTTCAGAGATAGCTATCCGAGCGAATTCGCTCACCTGATCGGGCGCACAGGTGCTGCGCGGTGCCGGAAGCTTGCAGAAGAGAAACTGCACATCAAAGGGGCCGGCATCCACAGGGCCGCCGTTGCGGATCGTCGCAGTCAGCGTTGTCCTGCCGTTGATATCAAGGGGAGAGGGGGGATCAAACGTGAGCGCGATGGGGATGAGATCAGGCTTGTTGAGCCGCGACGGGCGAATCTGCAAGCCCACGATCAGTTCATTGTTCGTCTCGTCTTCCTCGGAGATCTGATTAGTAGAATCGACCAAGACGCGAATCTCATAGTTCCCCGGCTCGATTTCGGCCTTCGACGTGTCGAGTGTTCCCTCGACGGTGACGGCTTGATCGCGCGGGCTGAGCCCTTGGGATACGATGACAACCCCCTTGTCGTCGGGGAAGCTCGCCCAGGGGCGGGTGGGGGCGCTCTTGAGTCTATAAAAAAATTCGACCGCAAAGCGTGGTGCGGGACTCCCGCCGGTGTTGATGATCTTCGCGCGAGTGACGACAGGAAGACCCTTATCGACGGGGGAAGCAGGGCTGAGCACAAGACTTATGGGATGAAGCTCCGGCAGGGCAGGAGTTCCTGCTTGGCTCCACACCATCAGCCGACTTGACCCCACTCCCCATATTAATAAGACAACGATCAGAATTACCCCCAGGCTGTGCCACAGCCATCTTTTTCCGGTGTGACTTGTCCAGCGGCCCATGTGTGCCACCTCCTTGATCGCGTGCGCCGAACTTTTTTCTCTTGTGTAGAGACTATTCTAGCTCTTAGTCTGTTTAAAGTCCAATGCTCTTAACGTCGTGCGACGTAGAGCCCGCCGTCATCCGCGCCGACGTAGATATCTATAGCTGCCCCGGGGCCGCTGACGTAGAGCGCTGGAGTAGTGCGGATCGCCGCGCGCGGATCATTGCCAGCTCCTGGAACAGCCAGGATAAAGAGAGCGCGTCCGCTGTCTGGATGAATCCCGTAGAGCTTGCCGTCCACAGAGCCAACGATGATCGTCCCTGTCCCTGTAGCTCCCAGCCGGCGGTCGACGACCGGCGATGAGCGCGGCAGGTCGCCATCGAAGGGGTTGGGGCTGTTATCAGTCACGATAGCGACGGCGAATTTTTGTTTGCCGCGCTCCTTGCCCTTGATGGGCTGGCCCTTGCTGTCTTTCTCGTCATTGCGGAAGAGCGCATAGAGCTTGCCGTCATCAGAGACAAAGTACACGGCGTTCTTGATAGGATCGACAGCGGCCTTCGTGCGGACAGGCCCGAATGTTTCGAAATTATAGAGTGCTTCGCCGCCGCGATCAATGGCGTAGAAGACCCCGTTGTCTGCGCCGAAATAGATAGCAGCGCCCTCAGGGCCAAGAATATCTAAGAGCGGCGAGCCGCGGATCGGGCTGCCAATGACAAGGGGGCCAAAGATGCTGCCGGTAAAATTCTCCCGGTCGATTGCGTAGAATTTCCCGTCGTCGGAGCCGAAGTAGACGGCTGTCTTGACGAAATCGATGATCGGTGCGGCGCGGATGGCGCCTTTTGCTTGGTTAAACACGGCATTTTCCTGGGCTAATTCGCCGTTAGCAGCATTGAGCGCCAGCACCCGTTGATCATCCGCTCCCACGTAGAGCACTCCCCGGGGCTGATCTAATGCTGGGGGCACACGAATAGGGGCTGTTCGTGAGGGTGAGAGATTGGTGGGAGAGGGCGTAAACCCTTCGACAAGCTGCCCTGTGTCGCGGTCCACGGCGTAGAGCTTGCCGTCGTCAGCCCCGATATAGATTCTGTTGCGTGCCTCGTCGATGACCGGGGGTACGCGCATAGGGCGGCGCTTGGCCGGGTCGGGATCGGGAGAGAAGACCCACTTGGGGTGCCGCGGCTGCTCTGCGCTCATCAATGGGATCGCGTAGAGGTTCCCATCGTCAGCTCCAAAATAGATAGCGTTCTTCGCGAGATCTATCACGGGGGAGGAGCGAATGGGGCTGCCATCGGGCACGCGAAAGACTATCTGGAGACTGCCCTGAGCTAGCGACATGGCACTGAGCGCGCCTAATACGAGAGTGATCCCAAGCACCCTCACAAGACTCCGCATGGTCGCCTCCTTGCAAGACCTTCCCTTGTTATTTTAAGTCCCCTAGCTTCTGCACACGGTTGTTCAACAGCTCAACAATATAGATATTGCCGGCGCTATCGACAGCAACATCTTGAGGAGCGTTGAACTCTCCTTCTCCATTGCCTTGCACGCCCCATTGCCGCACAAAGACGCCTTCCGGGGTGAACTCCTGAACGCGATGGTTATTTTGGTCAACAACGAGCACGACATCTTGGCTGGTGTCTGCGATCTTCACGATAGTGAAGGCTAACCCGCGCGGGACGTCAAACTGCCCTGGGGCAAAGCCGTTGCGCCCCCACTTCAGCAGAAACTCACCGTTCTCCTTGAACTTCTGAATGCGATGGTTCCCCGTGTCGGCGACGTAGACATTCCCTGCTTTATCTACGGCGATGGCTTGCGGCTCGAAGA
>CAZODX010000016.1:11249-12569 GCA_964578715.1 uncultured Thermotogae bacterium
GATCTGGCGGGGGCCGGCGCCATCGGGATCGACACAGCGCCCTGTGGGAGGTGTTACCGTCAGATTGCACTCGCTCCCCCATTGCGTGACAAACTGCACAGGAGACTTGCTGACGTCAAACTTCTGCACCCGGTGGTTCCCCTTGTCGGTCACATAGGCGAACCTCCCTGTGCTGTCCAGCGCAATGCTGATAGGGGTCTCAAATTGGCCTGGGCCGCTGCCGCGCGTGCCCCACTTCCCCAGAAACTTTCCGGTCGAGTCGAATTTCTGGATTCTGTGATTGCCGCTGTCCACGACATAGACGTTGCCTGCTGCGTCGACGACCACGTCTGTTGGGCCATCAAACTGCCCATCGCCGAAGCCCAGCGGGCCGCCGCCATCAGGATCGCGACACCCTTCGCCGGTGCGCAGCAGACACCGGCTGCCCCACACCACGGTGGGGAGCTTCTCGTTCAGCTTGAACGTTGCAGGATCGAATCGCTGAATGCGATGGTTCTCCGTGTCTGCGACGTAAATGTTCCCTTTGTTATCTACAGCGATCCCTTGGGGACGACGGAATGCCCCAAGCTCGCTGCCGTCTTGCCCAAATTGATCGAGAAAGAAGAGCCCATCGGCGATCTTTTTGCCAGCGATAAATTCGAACCGTTCTTGTTGGCTCAATTTGCTCTGCTCGCTGCTGTTGCCCTGGCGGTCTACCAGGACGACTTTCATGGTGATTCGCTGGGCGCTGTTGCAGACGATCGGAAAGCTGAGCTGTCCCTCGGTCTCCCCGAGCGCTTGACTGACGTCGATCCCGTTGGGATCGATGGGCAGCGCGCAGTCCCCCACACGCTTGGGATCGAAGTTCATCAACTGAAAATAGACGCGGCTCAGCTGGCCCTCGCGATCTATGAATCCCACCAAGACTTTTTGCTCTGCCCCCAGGGGGATCTCCGGGGGAAATATAATCTTGCTGATGATCGGCTCTGGGCCGACGGCTTTAAACGAGAATATCTTAGGTTGGCTGACGTTCTTCTTCGCGTCTTCGAGCGTCACTTCGAGGGTGACATCTTGGGGGACGTTCGTGAAGATGCGAAAGCCAAATTCCCCTGTATCGCTGGTCTGAGCCGGAGGTTCGAAGCTATATATCTGTCCGGCTTTAAATGTCCCCGGCGGGGCGTCCTTCACTTCTGTGGCCTTGATCACGCGAAACGTCACTCTGACTATGTCTTTATTGATATCTCTGTACCCGATAGCGCCTTCAAAGTCGCTCCCGTCGGCAGCAATCCAGTTGATAAACGTCTCTTGAGGGGGCAGGGTTCCCGGGGGACAATTATCAGC
>CAZODX010000016.1:12579-14308 GCA_964578715.1 uncultured Thermotogae bacterium
ACGACACACCGGCCCTTGGGGAGAAGCACATAGGTGACGCGTGGCGCTTCAAGGCTTTCGATCTGCGATTGCGATAGCAGCGTGTGCAAGCCAACGACGACCAACACAAGAGCAGCAAGAAGAACCCGAGCAATGCGGCTCCCCCTGTGCCTCATAGGGACCTCCTCCATTTTAGATATTACCCAAAATGCGGCGGCAGCACATATGAGCCGGTCGCGTACTCGTTGGGATAGAGCACGACCCGCTGACCGTTTGGTACCAGCTGTGTGTAGAAGGGCCGCGCGCCGTCGAACGCCGGTTGCCCGCCCGTCTTGTTGATCCCGTAGACTTGGTCGTGGGCTACGGCTAACTTCAGCGGATCCCGCTGCTGCTCTTCAATAGAGTAGAACCGGATCAAGCCCACGACACCGGGCATCCTTGTCCCCTCCAGCGCCTTGACGAGCGCCTCAGCGTCGGTGGTGCGGGCGCGCCCCAGCGCATCGGCGAGCGCATAGACCGCGTCATACGTCGTTGCCGCGGTGAAGACGGGCCGCACTCTAAACTGTGCTTGGTAATTCTTATAAAACTCGAGCGTCTTGGCACCGACATTCGCCGTCTCGGCGACGAAGTCCGTGAGGACGTACCCGGTGGCCGCACCCTGCAAATCATCAGAGAGTAGCGCTTCGTTCCAGCCAAAGAGCGCGACCTTCACTCTGTTTGCTGACCATCCCCGGGCGAACTCCGCGCCCACTTTCGCGTCGAAGAACGCCGTAATCGCTGCGGGCACATTGATCTTCTGCAAGCGCTCTAAGAGAGTCCCGGCTTGGCTATCGGCAAGGTTGCCCACGACGTCCAAGCCCGCTCGGGTGAGCCTGGGCAGCAACGCGGCGCGAAAGTCCGCGCTCTGCTTCGAGGGATCGCCTACGATAGCTACGGCGTTTGATCGAAGCACTTTGTCTTTGATGAGGCGGCCAACTAAAAATTCTCGGCTGAACTCCCCGCCATCGAACGCTTGGGCAGCGGCGCTGACGATGCCCGCACGAAAGATATATTTGAAGTTCTCGAAGTTCCCCGCGACTTGATCAGTACCCCCCAGCGACGTCCCGGTAATTATAAAGGGCTTTCTGACGCGGGAGATATCGGGCAAGAGCGCAGGAATTGTATTTGAGCGGGAGAGGCCCACAACAGCGTCGGCCCCTTTGCTGATGAGATCATTGAGCACCGCGCGAGCGCGGGCGGGATCGGTTTCACTTCCAAGATCCCCGGTAATGAGATTAAACTTTAACTCACTAGCTGCCAGCTGCGCTCCATTGATGATCCCTTGCCCCAGGGGGGAGCTGGTGCTGCCGAGAACCCCAATAGTCATGGTCTGCTGGCTGAAGCCCTTGTACTGTCCTAAGACGAACGCTCCGGTGGCTACCCCGAGGGCTTGGAGAAAGGTGCGACGGCTTATCACGCGCATAGATGGCCTCCTTCGGTCCGCTCCATTATAGCACGGAACACTCTCTCATGCCTAGAGCGCGACATTATAAGTACCATCAACGGAGGGGAAAAGTTTCAGTGTGATCTGCACCACTCCACAAACAGGTGGGATGGAGCCCCTCCCCCAAGGGACTCCCTTTATTTCAGAATCTCTTTTATAACTTGAGCCGCGTGCAGCACGTCCTCCCGCGACACATCCAGATGGGTCACCAAGCGCACCCGGCGTGGCCCAATGGCTAACGCCAAAATATCTCTCTGTTTCAGCGCA
>CAZODX010000017.1:0-13648 GCA_964578715.1 uncultured Thermotogae bacterium
AATAGTCTTAGAGAAAGGGCATGGGGCACGCGTCGTGGACGCGCGCATCGTCGTCACGTGAACGCCAAGTATTAGCTAGCGCTCTTTAGAGCGGGAGTGCTGGCGCGGGCAGTCATCGCCCCATTCTTCACAAGACTTGCTGAAGAGGTGCGTCCGCCCCTCTTTGAGATTGACCGGGTGCCAACACATCTGCCCAATTCGAATATCTCGACTGACGACCCACGGGCCGCGATACTCGCACTCGACAAGCTGTTTCTTTGGAGCAGCCATCGCTTGCACCTCCGCTGCCCTCAGCCTACAGCTGAGCTGCCCCAAAGACTATGATCGTAGTCACTCACCGATTTGATCTTAGGCAGTCTAGCGGACCTCCACCCAGATCGGGTTTGTGTAGGCTTGATCGCCGTCGTCAGCGACGACGCGCACAACGTACCAGCTTTTCTCTGTAGGCTTATCTGTTAATGTGACGACTGCGCGATCTTCTGTCAGAGTGAATTTCTTAAGAATCTTGCCGTTTCTGATAATCTCGGCGGCTTGTAACGCGCGCGGCTCTTCCTGAGCGGGATCACGCGGGAGCACAACGAGTTCAGCTCTCAGGGCGATCTCCTGCCCACGAGTTAACGTCACGGTGTCGCCGGGAAGGGCTTTGCCATCCTGAGCAGTGAAGTTCACTAACGGACCATAGGTTGCAAACGCGCGCCCAGCTTTCAGTGCCGTGATCCATCTTTCGGGCGTCAGCTCGCCTTCGACGCGCACATACGTTCGTGGGCGCCCATAGCGCTCAAAGCGAAAGTCCATCCAATCGTGATCGTCGCTGTTGCCCACGGCGACATAGCGTCGTCCTTCGTTCCAAAACTTGAAGAGCTGCTCAATAGCCCGAGCATCGCCTTGATCAAACTCGTCGTTGAAGATCTCCATGGCGTCAAAGCCGTAATCGAACGCTTCCGTGCCAAGGAGCATAAAGTAGCCATCGCTGCTTGATCCAGGGTGATTGGCTTGGATGACCTGAGCACCACAGGCGCGCGCTTGGGCAAAGTAGTCCTTGGGGCTCTTGCCGGGAGCATACGTAACAGCGCACGTGAGGGGATACGCATTCCAGTGCCCTAGGGGGGTTGTAATCTCTTCGCTCAAGATCGCGGGGACGCCACGGGCCTGCGCGGTCTTCGCAAAGAGCTCATGCCCGACGATCGTCTCGTGATCACTGATGAAGACCAGATCCAAGTCAGCCGCACGCTGCACCAGCACTAATTGCTCTATGGGCGTATGGCCGTCGAGACTAGCGTTGCTGTGGGTATGCAAATCTGCTGCATAGTAGCCCCACTCTTTGGCGGGCGAGAACGCGCGCTGCAGAGAGACTTTTACGTCAAGAGCCTTGCCCGCTTGCACGGTGATCTCCTGCGCGAAGGGTTTTCCAGTAAAGCCCGCTCCGTGATCAACGATCAGAGTGTACCGCTCTTGGGGCAGGGTCAACCGAGCCAGACCAATCTCTTTGAGATCAGTATAAGCGATAAAAGTCTTGCCGAAGCGATCTGTGGCGAAGATCAACGCATCGGTGGGCTGGCCGTCGAGCGTCACTGTGACGGTCAGTTGGCCCGTCGGCTGGGTAAGGACCGGGGCTGACGACGTGACGAGAGCGAGTACAGCCAAAAAGGCCGCCACAAATACGAAGCGTTTCATGGATACCTCCTTTTAAGCATTCAGCGATCAGCTTTCAGTTTTTCACGGCAAGCAGACCTGCCCGTCGGGCACCTCGGGGCGGTTCCAAGGGTGACTCCCTGGGTTGCCCATGCTAGCTTGATTGCCTGACCTGTTATTGCCGTCAATAATGGTCTCTCCCTGAATAATCACTCGCCCAGTGAAGTTATCTTCTCTATACCCGCATTGCTTGAGCACAGCGCTGATCCCCCAATCGGTATTTGTCCAAATCCGCGCATCAGTAAGCCCTACTACCCCCTGCCCCTGGACTTCAACGCCATTGCAGAATACTTCCGGTTTTGAGCACCGATCAGATGTTCCATTGCTCTGGATCCTCGTCTTCTGGGTCAAAGTAACTGCCGCTGAGTCTCGCACGAAAACGCCATGTCTCCTGTTTTCATCGATGATGCTCTCCTTGGCCACTACACGAGCTGTCCCCTCTACATGAAGGCCATCCCGACCTTCACTAAGGATGACCTGGAGTAACGTAACGCGAGCTTGGCCGCGGATGTCAATCACATCTGGGCAAGTCCAGATGGGAGCCTCCACTACACACTCTCTGCTATCGCTGTAATCTGGGGCTCCAATGAAGGTTATCCCCATTATCGTAACATCTATCTCAGTTTGACTCTCAATGCGCAAAGCAGGATAACCTGGTGCGGACGATTGGATCACAGGCTTAGATACCCCGAGGAGCGTCAAGCTCTTGTTAATGCGCAAGCTCTGCTTCGCCTCTCCATCCACGATGCAAATAATAGCTCCTGCTGGCACTTGGTCAATGACTCTTTGGTTGAGCTGATTCCCAAAGACCACAATGGTACAGCTTTGCGCTATTCCGACCTGTCCGTTATGCCCACTGGTTCCTATCAACACTACTAAAGCTAAGCCTACGATGAGAAACTTCAAGATGCTATACATTTGTAACCCTCCTTTCACATAAAACAGCCTTATTTCAGTTCCGCAGCGGCCTCCCCGTCGCTAACATATGTTGAATGCGCTCTTGGGTCTTCTGCGTCCCGCAGAGCGACAAGAACTCCTCACGCTCCAGATCGAGCATCTGCTGCTCGGTCAGCTCCGTGCCCGGCGCGACGTCGCCGCCGGTCAGCACCCGCGCGAGCTTCTGCGCCATCAATGCCTCGTGATCGGTGATGCGCTTGGCCCACTGGAAGTTCTTTATAGCGATCTGCAACGCAGCATAGCCGCTGCGCCCGGTGACTTTGAGCTTCCTCGGTCGCGGCGGCTCATAGCCCATCATCGCGAGCGCTAAGACATCGTTCTTGGCGTCGGCAATCAAACGATCTCTGTTCATGGTGATCTTGTCGTCGCGACGCAAGAGCCCGAGCTTCTTTGCGTCCTTAGCACTCGTGGAGACTTTGGCTAAGCCGATCAATTCGAAGACGCGCTGCAAGAACGGGAAGAGATCAATATTCGCGTCTTCAGGGAGATTCTCTAGCTGCCGCGCCCAGAGCTCCTTGCAGCCACCGGCCGCGGGGATGACACCGACACCGAACTCGACCTGGCCCATATAGAGCTCACAGTGCGCCCGCACCCGCGCACAGTGCAGCACGATCTCCGAGCCGCCGCCAAGCGTCATATTGAACGGCGCAGCAACTACGGGTTTCTCAAAGTATTTGATCGCCATGTTGGCGTCTTGGAACGCCTTGACCATCTGCCCCAGTTGATCCCACGCTTTGCTCTGGATCGCTCCTAAGATCAGCCCGATGTTCGCCCCGACAGAGAAGTTCTGACCCTCGTTGCCGATCACCAAGCCGACCAGATCGCGCTTGCGCACTTCTTCAAGAGACGCGCTGAGCATCTCGATGATGTCGGCGTCTACGGCGTTCATATACGTATGAAACTCCAAGCACGCGACGCCATCGCCCAAGTCTATCAATGACGCTCCCGGCGTCTCTTTGATGATGCGCTTCTTGTCTTCTTTGAGCTCGGAGAGCACGAGCACGCCCGCAGGCCGAGGCACCTCGCGATAGCCCTTGGTCTGCACATCGAAATAGAGTTTTTTGCTCTCTCGCTTCTGATAGAAGCTCTCCCCATGCGCCAAGAGATCCTCGACGATCTTGGGGATCTGCTTGCCCTCGCGCTTCATCCGCTCGACAGATTCTCTGACACCGATGGCGTCCCAAGTCTCAAACGGCCCAAGGTCCCAGTTGAAGCCCCACTTCATCGCGTTATCAATAGAATAGATATTGTCCGAGATCTCCGGGATGAGCCGAGCCGAGTAGAGCAGGGTCTCTGAGAGCACCTTCCAGGCGATGCGTCCGGCACGGTCATCAGAGTAAACAACAGCTTTGATCTTCTCGCCTACTGTAGACTGCTGGCTCGCTTTGGCCAGTGACGGGTAGTCGAACTTCTCTTGGGGACGATAGTCCAACGTCTTATAGTCGAAGACCCAGAACTCGCGCTTGCCGTTGACCATCTTCTCTTGATAAAAACCCTTACCGGCCTTGCGCCCCAAAAGCCCGCGCTCCAGCATCTTCTGGGCAAACTCGGGCAGCCGATAGACCTCGCGCATGGGGTCGTGAGGCAGATTTTCGTAGATATTCTTCATCACGTCGGCCATGACGTCGAGGCCCACTAAGTCGACTGTGCGAAAGACCGCGCTCTTAGGACGCCCCAGCGCCGGCCCGAAGATCGCGTCAATCTCTTCGATCTTATAGTTTTCTTCTTGCATCACCTTAAGCAGATACGAGATCCCGAAGATCCCAATTCTGTTGGCGATGAAGTTGGGGGTATCTTTGGCTAAGACGACGCCTTTGCCCAAGCGTCGCTCGGCGAAGTCCATTATAAATTTTGTGATCTCCGGGTCGGTCTCCTCGCCGGGGACGATCTCTAAGAGCTTCATATAGCGCACGGGGTTGAAGAAGTGCGTGATGAGCGTGTGTTTTTTCAGCTCCGGCGAGGATTTCTGCGTGATCGCTTTGAGGGCGATCCCAGACGTGTTCGAGCTGACAATAGAATCTTTCTTTCTGAACTTCTCGATCTTGGCGAACGTCTCCTGCTTGACGTCCAATCTTTCAAAGACAGCCTCGATGATCCAGTCGGCTTCACTTAAACGATCTAGGTTATCTTCAGTATTGCCCACTGTGATGAGCTGGGCATCGTTGGGATCGAAGAAGAGCGCCGGACTCGCTTTCAAAGCGCGTTGCAGCCCCGCATTGGCGATGCGATTTCTCACAACGGGGTCTTGCAGCGTAAGCCCTTTGGCCTTCTCTTCTGGGGTGAGCTCTTTAGGAACGATGTCCAACAAATGGACTTTAATCCCCACGCCCGCGAGCAGTGCGGCGATCCCGCTCCCCATCGTGCCGGCTCCCAAAACTGCAGCTGTTTTGATGTCACGCATAATCACTTGCCCCCTTATATTCTCTCGAAGACCGCGGCCATCCCCTGACCGCCCCCGACACACATCGTCACCACGCCAAACTGCGCGTCTCGCCGAGGCATCTCGTGCACCAGCGTCACTAACAACCGACAGCCCGACGACCCCAGCGCGTGCCCCAGCGCAATCGCCCCACCGTTCACGTTCACTTTCTCCATAGGGAGATCGAGCTCTTGAATCACCGCGAGTGCCTGCGCAGCAAACGCTTCGTTGAACTCAAAGAGATCTATATCGCTGAGCGAGAGCTTCGCTTTTTTGAGGGCTTTGGGAACAGCGTAGACCGGCCCAATCCCCATGATCTCCGGGCGGACGCCTGCCGCCGCGGCAGAGACAAAGCGCGCCATAGGTTTCAGCCCCAGCGAGCGCGCTTTCTGCTTCGACGCGATGAGCACCGCCGAAGCACCATCGGTCAACGGCGACGAGTTCCCCGCTGTGACTGTGCCCCCCTCGCGGAAGACCGGCTTGAGCTGCGCCAGCGCTTCCAGGGTCGTATCACGTCGAATCGTCTCGTCCACTGTGTGAGTAATCGTCTTGCCGTCCACCTGCACGGTGAGGGGAACGATCTCGTCCTTGAAGCGCCCTTCGTCTGTGGCCCGCACGGCCTTCATGTGCGACTCATACGCGAACTTATCTTGGGCCTCGCGCGAGATCTTATATTTCTCCGCGACGTTCTCTGCAGTGATCCCCATCGGCGTGTAGGCTTCGGGGTACTCTTCGGCAAGCTTGGGATTGGGGCGCGGGGTGTAGCCGCCCATCGGCACCATGCTCATAGATTCTACGCCGCCGGCGATAATCAGATCAGCGTCGCCGTAAGCAATCGCATAACACCCGTTGACGACCGACTCCAACCCCGACGCACAAAAGCGATTGATCGCGCACGCGGGCACGGTCTCCGGGATTTTTGCTAAAAACTGAGCGATGCGCGCGACGTTCATGCCCTGTTCGGCCTCGGGCATGGCGCAGCCCAGACGGATGTCGTCAATCTCCTTGGGATCGACGCCGGTGCGCTCAATGAGGGCTTTCAGAACAGCTGCGGCCATCTCATCGGGGCGCGTCTCCCGCAAGACGCCGCGGACCGCACGCCCCACAGCACACCGCACAGCTCCCACAATCACGACTTCTCGCATACGAACCTCCTTATTTCCCTTGCTTGGCCAACTCTGCGTCGATCATCGCTTTGAATCTCTCATAGGGCCATGCCCCAACAAGCGGGCGCCCGTTGATGAAAAAGAGCGGCGTCCCAATGGAAGAGGGCTTCTCCGACTCCGGCACCTGCGCTAAGAGTTCTCGGAGGATTTGACGGTCCTTCTCGACCTCGGCCTTGGCCCAGTCGGACTCTAAGCAGCTCGCAAAGGTCTCTTCGTTCAGACCAAGCTCTTTGGCTATCGCCTTCAAGCCCTCGGCGTCGAGCTGACCCTTCCCTTCTTCAAAGATCGCATAGAAGAGCCGGTCGTGGTACTCCCAGAAGTGCCCTTGGGCGTGGGCACATTCTCCTGCTTGCGCGGCAAGCTGCGCCACCGCCCCATGCACGATCAAATTATGAAAGACGTACTTCACCAGGCCGTTCTGAATGTACTCTGCGTCGATCTTGGGGAAGGTCTGAAAGAGATGGCGCGCGCAGTACGGACAGTAAAATTCCGCGAACTCTTCGATGGTGACCGGGGCATCGGCGACGCCCTTGGTGGGCTGCTCGGGAATGTTCTCTACAACAGTCGAAGGAGTCTGTGCTGGTTCTGCTGGAGGCTGAGGTTGCTCTTGGGCTGGGGGCGGAGCCGGCGCTGTCGCTGTCTCTGGGGCGGCGGGCTGAGGAGGGCGCGACGAGATCCAATTGAGGGCGATCAGCACCCCGGCTCCGATAATCGCGACAATCACGATCCAGACGACGGGATTGCTCACAAAACGGACGCTCTTCTTTGCAGACATAGGGATCTCCTTTCCCTCTACTTTTCGATCTTAACCAGAAGACCGGCGCTCTGCCAGGCAGTAATACCTCCTTGAAGGTCATACACACGTCGGAAGCCCAGCTCCTTCATAAGATCCACGGTCTCACCGGAACGATGGCCCGTGCGACAATAGACCAAATAGGTCTTCTCACGGTCGAGCTGCGAGAGCTTTTCGCGAAAGTCCGGCGCGTAAAAGTCCAGATTGAGTGGGGTTTTCTCCGGCAGATGCCCCTGAGCAAACTCCTCTGGCGTACGCACATCTAAGACGATGAAGTCTGGATCGTTCTTGTGCTCGAGGATCAGTTTATGAGCTTCCGTAGCACTAATCTGACGGAAGACCGAACCCGATGCGAACTGAAAGATCCCCCATACTACAAGAGCTAGGACGAGCACACCCACGCTTGCCAAGCCTACCCAAAGGGCAAAGGTACTCTTCTTGGTGTTCGCTTCTTGCTTTTTCTGTTTCTTCTTCATTTGATTTGCACCATCCCTTCCCAGAACGGCTCCGGCTCATCGTCACGGTAGAGCCGCACTGTGTATAACCCTGGACTGAGAGAGTAGATCGTCACGGAGAGATCGCGCGGGCAGACGCACCGACACGCTTCTCCTGGTTGCTCGCGCTCAAAGACATCAATGTTAGTACTTTGATGGCGACCTCCATCGCTGTCGTCAGACAGCAGTTTGTCAGTGCGTCGTGATGGAGTATTGTGAGATCACGCCCATCAATCTGAAGCTCGACGTCGGAGAGAGCCATCTCACGGATTGCTTTGCATGAGCTCTGATGGGATTGCCCGACGATAGGACTGCTTGAGGGCTGGCATCCCCCTACAAGAAAAACGAGGACCAGCACGCAGCTCCACACTCCACGCTGGTGCATGGTCCAACCTCCCCCGACCCTTAGGGTTTATTTCAGATCAGGGTCTTTCTTATATTTTGCTTGATGAGAGGGTCTTGGTGCAAATTGAGAGAGCTCACTCCTTGGGTGGTCTCGCGATCAAGATCAGAGCCGCCGCAGCAGCAGCCAAGACCGCAAGTACTACAAACGCCCCACCCCAGGCGCCCGTGGCTGCGCGGACTTGAGCCCCGATGATCGGCCCCAAGACACCCGCTGCTCCCCACGCCGAGAAGACCCAGCCGTAATTGACCCCCAAGTGCTTCGTTCCGTAATAGTCTGCAGTGAACGCCGGCATGACGGATAAGCTCCCCCCATAAGCGAAGCCGATCAAGCTGATCCCCAGCGTATAGAGCGCGAAATCGCGGGCATTGGGGAGTATAAAGAGCAGCGTGACGATAAAGACGGCTTGGGCTAAGATCGTCGCGCCTTTGCGCCCAAGCTTATCAGAGATAAACCCGAACGCCGGGCGCCCAAGCCCATTGAGGATGGACATCAAGCCCAAGGCCCCCGCAGCAACCGTCGCGTTCAGCCCAGCGAGCTCCTGACCCATGGGGACCGCTTGAGAGATCACCATCAACCCGACCCCAGCCCAGAAGAGAAAGACGACCCACAAGAGATAGAACTGAAACGTCTTGGCCATCTGGGAGGGAGGGTAATCTTTCTGATCTTTAGAGCCTGGGCCGTTCTCTGGGGGCGTCCAACCCGCAGGCTTCCACCCCACAGGGGGATTGCGTAAGATCGCACCAGCGATCACAACCAAAAGCCCAATGATCACACCTAAGACCGCAAAGGTCCCGTAGACGCCAATTTGAGAGATGAGCCAGGTGCCCACCGGCGCGATGATCAACGAGCCTGCGCCAAATCCTAGCACTGCTAGCCCCGTGATGAATCCCCGCATGTCAGGGAACCACTTGACACACGTCGCAATGGGCGTGACATATGCAAAGCCGACACCTAAGCCCACGAGTACCCCGTACGTGATATAGAGTCCAAGGAGCGTTTGGCCAAACTGGCTTGCTAAGAGAAAGCCCGCGCCCAGCAGAACCCCGCCGGTCATGGCGACAACTCTTGGTCCCACACGATCTTGCCACCGACCCGCGATGATCATCCCTACAGCGAAGAAGACGACACAAAGCGTGAAGGGTAGTGTCGCCTCTTGGATCGTCCAGCCATGCAGGTTCATCAATGGGTTACGGAAGATGCTCCACGAGTAGACGTTGCCCAATCCCAACTGCATTAAGACTGCGGCAATGACGAAGAGCCATCGATTGGGCAAGTGCTCTTCAACAGCCATTGCTGTATTTTTCATAGTTCTCTCTTTCTGTGAAAGCTTAAAGTGAGACCCCTCCCTCCCCCGTTGTGCTCTAACGAGGGAGGGAGTGGGAAGGAGGAGGCCATGTGAGCTCAGCCCTCACTCGATTCGTACTGGCTCTTGAGCTGCGCGATCACCGAGGGATCGGCGAGCGTCGTCGTGTCCCCCAGAGCGCGCCCTTCGGCAATGTCGCGCAGCAACCGGCGCATGATCTTGCCCGAACGGGTCTTGGGCAGCTCCGCCGTGAAGAAGATATCATCGGGTCGGGCGATCGGGCCGATCTTCTTCGCCACGTGCTGCTTGAGCTCATCAGCCAGCTCAGGAGAGGCCTTATAGCCAGCACGCAGCGTCACGAACGCCGAGACCGCTTGGCCCTTAATCTCATGGCTCTTGCCGATGACCGCCGCTTCGGCCACCGCGGGATGGTCTACCAGGGCGCTCTCGACCTCCATCGTGCTAATTCTGTGTCCGGAGACGTTGAGCACGTCGTCAATGCGTCCCAGGAGCCAAAAGTCCCCGTCTTTGTCGATCTTGCAGCCGTCGCCGGTGAGATAGACCCCGGGGAACTTGCTCCAGTAGGCGTGCTTATAGCGTTCGGGGTCGTTATAGAGCGTGCGGAGCATCCCCGGCCAGGGCTTGGTGATCACTAGATAGCCTGCCCCCTTGCCTGGTGGGACGGGGTTGCCCGCCTCGTCGAGCACCTGGGCTTCGATGCCGGGGAAGGGTCTATTGGCGCTGCCGGGCTTGAGCGTCGAGATCCCCGGCAAGGGCGTGATCAGAATGTGCCCGGTCTCGGTCTGCCACCACGTGTCGACAATAGGGCAGCGCTCGCCGCCAATGACTTTATAGTACCATATCCACGCTTCGGGATTGATCGGCTCACCGACAGAGCCCAATAGTCTCAAGGACGACAGATCGTGCTTCTTGGGATATTCTTCACCCCAGCGCATGAACGTCCGGATCGCTGTCGGGGCCGTGTAGAGAATATTCACTCTATACTTTTCGACGATGGCCCAAAATCTGTCTCGATCGGGGTAATCGGGCACGCCTTCGAAGATCACCGTCGTGGCCCCATTGGCCAGCGGGCCGTAGACAATATAGCTGTGCCCCGTGACCCAGCCAATATCAGCGGTGCACCAATAGACGTCTTCGTCTTTAATGTCGAAGATCCATTTATGGGTAAGGGCAGTGCCCACCAAGTACCCGCCCGTGGTGTGCACGACGCCCTTGGGCTTGCCCGTCGTGCCCGACGTGTAGAGAATAAAGAGCATATCTTCGGAGTCCATCGGCTCAGGGGGGCACTCAATGGGCGCATCGCGCATCAGCTCGTGCCACCAGAACTCGCGGCGATAGTACCCGCCGGTCAAGGGCGTCTTCAACACGTCGCTGCCCAAAATACGGCGCACGACGATCACGTTTTCGACCGACGGGGCGTTCTTCAAGGCTTCATCGGCATTCTGCTTCAAGGGCACAATATGGCCGCGGCGCCAGCCGCCATCGGCCGTGATCAGCAATTTCGCCTGGGCGTCGTTGATTCTGTCTCTGAGGGCTTCCGCCGAAAAGCCGCCAAAAACGACGCTGTGCACCGCGCCGATGCGCGCACACGCGAGCATTGCGATGGGCAGCTCCGGGATCATGGGGAGATAGATCGCGACGCGATCCCCCTTCTTAATCCCCAGCTTCTTCAAGACGTTCGCAAATTTACAGACTTCGCGATGGAGGTCTTGATAGGTCAAGACGCGCTCGTCGCCCGGCTCGCCCTCAAAGATAATCGCGGCTTTGTTGCGGCGCCAGGTCTTCAGATGCCGATCAATGCAGTTATACGAAACGTTGAGCTTGCCCCCGACGAACCACTTGGCCCAGGGCGGATCCCATTCGAGAACTTTATCCCATTTCTTGAACCAGTCGAGCTCTTCGGCGGCTTCGGCCCAGAAGGCTTCTGGGTCACGCGCAGCCTTCTCGTAGATCTTCGGGTCATTGATGTTGGCCTTCTTCTTGAACTCCTCCGGCGGGGGGAACGTGCGTTCCTCCTCCAGCAGCGCAGCAATTGTCTGGGTATTGGTCATAGTCGATCACTCCATTGCTCGTTGTGCTTCATTGTAGAGGGAACGAAGTGGGGAGCGCCATGATACGGCGCAGGGCTGGGAATGATTTCGCTCAGTATAAATTCAGAACAATCCCGTCACTTTGCCGGTCTTAACGTCTACGTCGATTCTTCTGAATGCCGGATCAGACGAGGTCCCCGGCATAAGCGAGATCGTCCCGGTCACCGGGCACAAGAACTTCGCCCCGGAATAGATCAGAATATCACGCACCGGCAGCACCCACCCCTTGGGCACGCCCTTCAGATCGGGATTATGACTCAGTGACAGATGGGTCTTGACCATCATCGTCTGATAGTCACTGTATTTGGGATCGGACTCGATCTTCTTGGCTTTGGCTTCGGCTTCGGGGGTCCAGCTCACCCCGTCGGCCCCGTAGACGACTTTTGCGATCTTTTCTACCCGGTCGCGCAGCTTCATCTCCAACGGATAGAGAAACTCAAATCGCGACGACTCCTGCGCCGCATCGGTGATCGCGTCGACTAACTCTAAAGCGCCCTCGCCGCCCTTGAGCCAATGCTCGGAGACAGCACAGCGCGCCCCTGCCGCTTCGACGGCTTTCTTCACGACGCGAATCTCATCTTGAGTGTCTGTCGGGAAGACATTGATACACACGACGGGCACAACCCCCGACGTCTGAATGATCTTGAGATGGTGCAGCAAGTTGGGCAGGCCCTGCTCGACGAGCTTGACGTTCTCTTTTGTATACTCTTGCGGGATAGGTCTGCCGGGGACGACCTTGGGGCCGCCGCCGTGCATCTTCAGGGCTCTAATAGTCGCGACTAAGACCGACACATGCGGCTTCAGCCCGCTCAGCCGACACTTGACGTTCCAGAACTTCTCAAACCCAATGTCAGCGCCAAAGCCCGACTCCGTCACGTGATAGTCAAAGAGCTTCAGCCCCAGCCGATCCCCGATGATAGACGACTGCCCCACGGCGATATTGGCGAACGGCCCGGCATGCACCAAAACGGGCTGATATTCTATCGTGCAGCAGAGCGTGGGATTTATCGTGTTGCGCATCCAGGCGGCCATCGCCCCGTCGACTTCTAAATCTTTTGTTGTAACAGGGTTGCCCTTCTTATCAAATGCCACGGTGATCTGCCCGATGCGCTCGCGCAGATCAGCCAAGTCGCGAGCGATCGCTAAGATCGCCATCAATTCCGAGCTGACGGCGATATCGAAGCGCGACTCCATAGCGTAGCCGTCCATGCGCCCGCCCAGCCCAATGACAATATGTCTCAACGCTTGAGCACAGAAATCTATGACCCAGCCCATCTGGACGTTGGTCGGGTCTATGTCTAAGCGTCTCAGCCCGATCTTCTTGAGCTGCTCGTCGTCATAATTGCGTTCGTGCTGGAGCCGAGCTGTCAGCGCGACCATTGCTAAGTTATGTGCATTGACGATGTCGTTAATATCGCCGGTCAGCCCTAAGGAGAACTCGGTCATGGGGATTAAGAGGGCGTTGCCGCCGCCGGCGGCCGTGCCCTTAATATTCATAGACGGCCCGCCGGAGGGCTGCCGAATGCAGCCGCCCACGTTGGCGCCGCGCTTGCCAAAGCCCTCGATGATCCCAAGTGTTGTCGTAGTCTTGCCCTCGCCCAGCGGGGTCGGCGTGATCGCCGTGACTTCGATATATTTCCCGTCACGCTTGTCTTTCAAGCGCTGCATGATCTTGGCGAAGTCGAGCTTGCAGACCCGCCCGTAGGGCAGGACTTCGTCCTTGCGCAGACCTAAGCGATCCCGCCACTCCT
Source organism: uncultured Thermotogae bacterium (assembly GCA_964578715.1). Classification (GTDB taxonomy): domain Bacteria; phylum Bipolaricaulota; class Bipolaricaulia; order RBG-16-55-9; family DRXL01; genus JANXCC01. Next base: position 13,093 of record CAZODX010000017.1, read on the forward strand.
CGGGAGTGGGCATCTTCTCCTCAGCGAGCTCCGCGATCTGCCAGTCCTTGAGCTTCGTCGCATCGTATGCCATAGGCACCGCCTCCTTCTTCAGCTTTTGAGTCCAGCTTGCTTGACGATCTGCGGCACGGACTCTTCCCATTCGATAGCCATAATGTGCACGCCCGCAACCCCGGGGATCTCCCTGAGCTGCTGGATGATCTCAACACAAATCTTGATCCCTTCCTGACGCCACGCCTCGGCGCGGGCTTTCTTGTCTTCGATCCCCTTGCCCGCGGCCTCCATGCGAGCCACGATCTCGTTGGGGACGTCTAACCCCGGCACGTTGTCGCGCATATATTTAGCCGCGCCGGGCGTCTTAATCGGGCTGACTCCCGCTAAGATATAGACTCTATCGAGCAGCCCCAGATCTCCCGCGCGCGCCATGAACTCCCGAAATCTCGGGATATTATAAACAATTTGGGTCTGGATGAACTGCGCCCCGGCTTCGACTTTTTTCTTTAAGCGCAACGCGCGAAACTCATACGGCGGCGCAAACGGGTTTTCTACAGCCCCA
>CAZODX010000017.1:13658-14297 GCA_964578715.1 uncultured Thermotogae bacterium
CATCGCGGGACGCTCGCCGGTCAGCTCATCGCCCGAAAGAAAGCGTCCCTCGTCGCGCATCTTTTTCACCGTCTCTAATAAGTGTACCGAATCGAGATCGAAGACGCCCTTCGCTTGCGGATGATTGCCGAACGACTGATGGTCTCCCGTCAGACAGAGCACGTTGCGTATCCCCAGCGCATACGCGCCCAAGATATCGCTCTGCAGGGCGATCCTGTTGCGATCCCGGCAGGTGATCTGAAAGACCGGGTCCAGCCCTACAGATTTCAAGATCGCGCACGCCGCCAGGCTGCTCATGCGCGTCACGGCTGTTTGGTTATCCGTGACGTTGGCCGCGTCCACCCAGTCTTTTAAGAGCTTGGCTTTCTCTTCGATGACTTTTCTGTCAGCGCTCTTGGGCGGGCCGCACTCGGCGGTCACGACAAATCTTTTCGATTCGAGAGCGCGTTGGAGATTGCTCTCCATCGCTCATCCCTCCAGCAGCATATCTTCTCGGATGCGCTTTCGCGGACCTCCATGACGATCCGAAGACCAATCCTTCGCCGCGAAGATACTCTCTATATTCTTTCGCTGATTGAGCTTCCCCAAGCGTTCATAGATCATCACCCAAGCACAGGGGCGCGGGCCGTTGTGAGCGAC